>NZ_CBTY010000008.1:0-300000 GCF_000723185.1 Candidatus Nitrosotenuis uzonensis | reverse complement strand
TTACAAAAAAACATTATGAGAGAATAACTGACATGGACGAAAAAAGTGTCGGCATGCTCTTCTCTCAGATTCCAAAGATAACTCGAGCAATAATGAATACGACAAACGCAGACGCATTCAGCTTGGCACAAAACAACGGACGAGCTGCAAAACAAATAATCCCGCATGTGCATGTGCATATAATTCCCCGCTACAACGATACTGGCTCGATGTGGACAAAGCGTACCATTCCAACATCAGATGATCTGAAATCTCTGGCCGAGCAGATACGTGCAAAACTAGCGGCCTGAGCCTAACAATCTTGTTATGTCATCTAGAGCGTCTTCTATCTTGGCTGATTTGACGCCTGCCTTTTTTAGCTCTTCTCGAAGAATTTCCAGCGGATCGCCTTCTGAGTGCTGATTTCTCAGGATTTGTTCTTTTAGTCTGTCTATTTGGGTTGATTTTCTTTCAAGCTCGTCTTTTGTTTTCTGTACAATTAGTTCTTGGTATAACAGTTTTTCCTTTGTTTTTTCATACTCCTCCTCTAATCGGTGGATTAGCATTTCTGCCTCCTTTCTTGTAAGTGGCCTCAGACGCCTGTCGGTTTTTTCAGCATCCATGGCAGCATGCAGTCTTGGATATGTACAATCTCTCAAGCAGTTTTTGTAAACGACAGATGTGTACATGTCGTCCTGTTATCCCTGCGTGTCCTCTCATGTATGCTGTTTGCATTTCTGCGATTTTATCTGGATGCTGTTTATGCGAACACACATGTTTGTTTGAAACAAAAAAACTAGTCTTAAAAGATTCTTTGCTGGTTTTTTACTGTGATGCCATTTGAAATCTTGATTGCAGAAGATAACGAATACACTGCAAGACAGTACAAGCTAGCATTGGAAAAACGCAATCACAAGGTCACGATAACAAAGGATGGCGTGGAATGCGTTGATTACTATCTCAATGAGGCAAAATATGACGAGTTTTTCAGAAAAAGTAAGGCTCCTCCGTTTGATATTGTGCTGCTTGATCATGATATGCCAAGAAAGACAGGTGCGGATGCAGCACGCGAAATACTGGAGATGCGTCCCACGCAGAGACTGATATTTCTATCCGCATATGGCAACGGAATAATTCAAAAGCTAAAGGATCTTAGAGATGATACCGTACAGATTGTTCAAAAACCGTTCTCACTCAGCTTTCTTATCAAGAAAATAGAAGGAGCCAGCATACGCAATAGAGTAATCAACAAAGTTCAGGAAGGGATACCGATGACTGCATCACAAGACAGTGCTGCAATACGATAAAGTCAAGGTATGCTGAGCCTGCCGCCAATTTTTGCCTCAAGCTCTGCTTTTTCCTGTGCTATTACCTCTAACATTCTTTCCTCAGATTGCTCCGTCTTTTTTATACTTTCTTGCTGGGCTTTTTGCAATGCAGACTCTTCGATAAATGGCAGTCCAACAAAAGATGCGACAAACACTATCATGGCTATGCCAGAGATGATGGCAACTCTTGTCTTGGTAGCTGACTTCATTTCAAGACATACTGTGTCTATTGAAAATTAACTGCATGATGATCGTTTCATGCAAACAATTTCTGATTATTACTGGTTGGGATTGTACCTTAAGATGGCGCCTATTTTGCCAAGGCTGCTTAGCATTGCTCCATATTCTGAGGCACCTGATATGACCTCGACCTTTGTGCCGACAGGAGTTGCAATCAGGGAGATGTAATCTACGATATCTTGTGATACTGCCTCTTGGTCCATGCTCTTGCAAGCAGGACATGGCTTGTTGAGCATCTCAGTCTGTCTTGGGATGAGCTTGGGACGCTCGATTATTTCCTCTTGTACATTCTGACATCGCTTGCATTTTACTTCCAGTCGATAAAGATTTGTATCATCGGTTATCAGTAGTGTATCAACTACGTTATTTTTGAGCAGTTGTAATATGTCTGCCATTCCATACACCCCAAGGCCTGAACGGGCGTTTATCTCCCGGAAAAGCTTCTCTACCAGCTTTTTCTCCTCAGATAATCGGAAATCGGACAAGACGTCTTGAGCTTTTAAGAAAGCCTCACGTATTCCCTCAGCACCAGAATATGACGTATCAAGAGTGGCAATCACCATGTTCTGCAATCTGTATTCAAGATAGTTTGATTTCAAAAAATCTTCCTTTGTGGGACCGGGTCCTGACACTATGAGCCCCTTTATTGGATAAATGTCGATGAAAAACTCTTTTGTGACCTCGGCTACTCTGTTGTAATAGTAACTAAGCTCCATCTCTCTGAGCCGCTCAAATCTTCTTGCCGACTGGCCTCCTTGCCTGTGTTTTCCTGCAACGCCTGAGCTGGTCTCACGGAGTACTTCGATTTTATCACCATGCAGCAGGCCCCATCCTGCATCCTTTGTATCTATTGCCAGAAAACCAATTAGGTTGTCGTCTTTTAGCATGTCTTTTAGTATATCTACATGAAAGTGATCATCGCATCTATACAGGAATGTGGAAAGATCCTTTGGGGGCTCTATCTCCCAGACCTTGATTACCTCGCTGCCTATTGGGCCTCCTCCTTCCGGCGGCAGTGCACCACAGAATATTACAAGGCCATGCTCTGGTGTGTTCTTGTATAGCTTTAACCTTTGCTGGACCCTTGAGAGAGCGTCCACCACATGCGACCTTGTCAGATCTGATTTTATATTATCTGCAGTTCCTTGCTCCTCACGTAGGTTGTTTATGACCATGTGGAGCTGCTTGCCTTTTGGTATGTATACTGAGATAAGCTCAGTACCCCTGCCCGAAATACGTGATAGCTCATCAAGAGTTTTCTTTATCTTGTAGATTTTCACAGAGTCTTGCTTTTCAATATTGATCTTGCCCATCACCTGAGCCTTGAGAGGCTCAATATTAAGAAGTTTGGCTATAACGTTTCCAAATTGGAATTTAATTTCGCTCCAAAGTACCGCACTAGTCATTAATATAGCAAGTTTTGTTGCAGCGTGGACGAACAGATACCATACTGCATACCAATAACTGACTATCCAAAGATGCTCAGATACAGACTGACTGCCAGGGGATTCTATCACATCGAGGATCTGGTATCGGAGATTTATCTTGAGGAAAGGCCTGCTTCGATGTACAAGCTTGTAACGCTAGGCATACTGCTCCGAGTCAACATGTGCCAGACAATGAACATGGAAAATGAGAGCCTGTACAAGGACGTCTCAAAAAAGGCTTCGCGATTTGGCGGTGTTGAGCCGCAGTATCTTGCTCAATGTATAAAATCGCTTACGATGCGGGGGTTCTTGGAGTCAAATCCAAAATATGATAAAAATATTGCCCTTGAGATGCGCAAGATTATCTAAAGACCATCAAGTGTCTTTCTAAACACGTCGATTGGCTGGTTTCCAGTTATTTTGATAATTCTATCTCCGCTGATTATAAGAAATGATGGAGTTGCGTTGATTCCAAGCTTTTCGCCAAGATCGTATGTTTGAAGCACTTGCTCTCTGTATTTTGACGAATCAAGACAAGAATCAAACTGTTCCATCTGCAGGTCTACTGATTTGGCAAATTCTCTAAGAGAATCTTTTGTAACCCAGCCTGTGTTCTCGCCGTTCCAGTTCTTGTATATCTCATCGTGGTATTCCCAGAATTTGTTTTGGTCCTTGGCGCAGTGTGATGCCTCGGCGGCAAGAACTGATGCGGGGCCGTTCAGGGCAAAGTCCTGAAACACCAAGTTGACTTTCCCTGCTTGGATATATTCCTCCTTTATGGTCTCAAGGCTTGAGCTATGAAATTTCATACAATAAGTACATTGATAGTCTCCGAATTCTACGATTGTGACTGGTGCAAACGAGTTTCCAAGTATTGGCGAGCCGTTTCGGATTATCTCGTTTTTTGTAAATCCGACCGTATCATCATTCTGATTTCCAAAATAAGATGACGCAAAGATGCCTGCTACTATTCCTATTACCACAGGAATTGCAATTAGATGGTATTTTACCACAGATTATCGAAATTTCACAGTTTCAAATAGTTTGCTATCTGGTATGAGTTGCCATTGTCCATAAAGCAGAGTTTTTTGCAGAGATTTCTGCTACAAAAGGCTCGTTTGCAGATGTTATTATTATCATATCCTCATTCTCGGGCTTTAGAAAATTACATAATGTCTTTTTTGTGTTCTTATCGTTCAGCAGGCAGTCAGCAGTATCATTTGGAAACGTAAATCTGCCATCACGGAAAATTATCGTTGTGGCGCCTGTAGCCCCATACATTATAGCAAAATCTCTTTGTTCGGTTCCGGATTTTGTTGCAAACGCATATTTTTTTAGCAGTATTGCATGGTTGAACTTTCCTATAGATATTGAGCATTTTTTGATTTCGCACTCTGCAGGTATGTTGTCAAGAAGGTTTTTCATAAATCTCCTTCCCTTCTGGGTCAAGAACGTTCCGGACTTTGTAGAGTCTGCCATACCTTCTTTTTTCAAGTGCAAGATCATTGTTTTTACTGCGCCCTCGCCCATGTACAGGCTGGTACAAAATGATGCCCTGCTAACGTAAGGTTCGTAATAGAGCATCTGGAGCGCCTTGAAGACATGCGGCATTGAGAAGGTGAGAATTTTGCTTGATCCTTTTCTTGAAATGATATTTTGCAAAATCTGTATTTGTTGTCTTGAGTTCATTTTATTAAATATTGGATGATTCATCCAAGAATTTAAATACATTCATCTGGACACGATTTGCATGTCTATCTCAAAAGAGATTGCAGTTTCAAAGACATCTGTTCCAAAATTGGCGCTGCTTGCACTAGCTGCAGTGTTTGCATTTGGAATGTTCGTAGTCGGCTATGACCAAGGTCATCTGTTTAGCATTGCTTTCGGCGACCAGGCATATGCTGACATGTACATACACGAGCTCACACATGACATGAGACATGCCGCAGGATTTCCCTGTCACTAGCTGATCTGTCATGAAAACGTCTCTTTTTATCGCCATAGTGCTTTTGGCTGGATGCACTGCAGGCATCATCCATGGCCTTGTGAATTTGGCAATTGTTGAGCCTTATCTTGACACTGCAATAGGAATTGAGAATGAGCATCTGTTTGCCACAGGGGAGGCAGAAAATACGGCAGAATTTCAGGCAGAGTATGCCGCATACAGGATATGGCAGAAAGGCGGCCAGTTGCTGGCAGGTGCCATACTAGGTACATCAATTGGTGCATTATTTGGGATAGTTTTCGGTTTTTCACGTAAAGTTTTGCCAGGTACAGGTTTTATCAAAAAATCGTTGTTCTTGGCAGCAATAATGTGGGCCACACTGTATGTCATACCATTGCTCAAATATCCGGCAAATCCACCAACTGTGGGAGACCCCGAAACAATAGTGCTAAGGCAGGCACTCTATCTTGGATTCATAGCAATCTCTGGCTTTGGCGCTCTTGGGTTTTACCAAATCTATAAGAGGATAAATAAAAAGTTCCTAGCGTTTGTAGGGTATGCGGCACTAGTCTCTGCAGCCTTTGTAATAATGCCTGCAAATCCTGACCCTGTTACTGCCCCAGAGGATTTGGTTAACGGGTTTAGAATAACTTCGGCAGTAGCAGTTTCTGCATTCTGGCTTTCTGTCGGCGTCATACTAGGCGCATTGTGGCAAAAACTGCAACCTGATCGTATTCCGCAGTCAAAATTTAGCAACTAATTCCTTGTTTTCTCTTCTCATTCTATAAAACAAGAATAATAACATTTTATTTAAACGGCAATCTAACATCACTGACAGTTGAGCCGAAAGTTTACCCTACCCCAACTTAAAAAATATGACGTAACACAAAAAGTCATAGAGGCTCTAGCAGACGCTGAATCCAGGACGATCCTGTTTTCTTTGATAAAACAGGGTCGGACTGCAGCCGAAATTGCAGACAAATACAAGATACCGCTAAGCTCAGTTTACAAAAAGCTTGCAGACCTTGAGGATTTAACACTAATACATGTGGAAAGATGGATGATATCAGAGAAGGGAAGAAAGTTCAAGGTGTACAGAAGTAGGATAAGTAAGGCCGACATTAGCATAAAAAAACCAGAGCCAATACTGGTTCTTGCACCGAACAGCATGTGATTTTGTTTATATGAGAAAAAATACCATCTTTCAACTCAGCCAGTACGATGTAACTCAGCAAATAATTGAGACGTTATCAAACATTTATTCACGTTCCGTTCTGTTTTCAATTATTAACTCGGCAAAAGATGCGCAAACAATCTCTGATGATCAGAACATGGCAATTTCCACAGTATACAAAATACTGACGAATTTGGAGAATCTAACATTGGTATATGTTGACAAATATGAAATTTCACCGGCAGGGAAAAAGATTAAGTTTTACAAAAGCAGGATTAAGAAAGCAGAGATTGTGCTAGGAGGTATGACTCCTGTATTAAAGCTGCAATCAAACTAGATACCGTTCTATGATTTTGGAATGGATTTCTGTTTTAAATAATCAGATTTGTCATACCACAGACATTGATATCTCGTTTAGCGCTTGCAATTTTGTTTGCAACTGTGTTGTTAATTGATAATGTGTATGCACAAGACGCACCATTAGCTGATGCTGCAGGAAAGGTAACTGGCATAGGATTAGATCTCACAAAATCCAGTATTATGGATGGTAATATGCACTATGCAAAGATATACTCAAAATTTACAGCTGATTATTACGGTAGGCAGCTGGGCCAAATAAGAAACTCAGATTTTGAACATGTCGATGATTTACATATTCTAATTCTTGATCTGCATTCCAAAATAGAACAAGATGCAAAACGGGACGAAATTCTTTCTGATATCATGATTGCTAAATCATATCTTGAAAAAGCTCCAGTTTCTGGGCAACTGCCTCTTGTGATATCTATCATGCTTTCTACAGCTGATGAGGTGTATCAAGCGTCTATTGAAAATGATGCGTATTACAATCTTGCGGAATCCTTAGTAGACAAGAGCATGAATTTGTTTTCTGATGTAGATATGTTTGATCAAAGACAACAGAGTGAAATCAACTCGTTTTTTTCTGATTTAAAAGCACAGATGTCTGAAAGGAAGGACTTTGTATCTGTTGGCAAGCTAATAACCACAATTCAACGTGATCTGACAGGAACGGACACCGTATCCTCCGATTCCTCGACTCTATACAATACGATTAGGTATCTATACGAAGAGTCGCTGGCAGAAATTAAGCAGGGTAATTATGCAAGAGCGGAAGAATATGTCATATCAGCGTATCTTGATAATTTTGAATACCTTGAGGCAGACATCGAATCCGTTGACACGGAACTCTTACACAAAATGGAAATCAACATGCGTGAGGATCTCAGAAACATGGTAAAACAAAAGAGATCATACGAGGAGATTCGTGATTTCATCAATGATCCCATACTTGTGGATTTGGCTAATGCAGAAACGATGGTGGGTAATCTGAACCGTCAGGAAGCAAATATGCCCATCTCTGCAAAAAAAGAGATGTTACCTATGGGTTCTGCAACAGAAAATGAAAAATCTGGAGTTCGAGGAAACATAGATTTTATCCGTGACACTCTTGAGACAATGTTGAGCCAATACAGAGAGAAAAACTATCAAACTGCATTTACCTCGGCTAGAACTGCGTATCTGGATAGCTATGAGCATGTGGAAATCCCGTTGCGCGCAATCGATCCTGATTTTACTTTGGAAGTCGAACTGCAGTTTGCCGAGCTTAGAAACCTTATAAATCAACGTGCACCGTATGAGGATGTCCAGGAGGCCACTGTTGCAGTGAGGCGCAGTCTTGATGAGTCAGAAAGACTTGTGACTGGAACCGGACACTTGGCGCCCACAATCGCATTCACATCCTCATTTGCAGTTGTGTTTCGAGAAGGACTAGAATCAGTACTCGTTCTTGGCGCCATCCTGACGTATTTGGAAGCATCAAGAAACGCAAGATTCAAACCATACGTGTATTATGGCGTGATTTTGGCAATAGGTGCAACCGCCGTAACGTGGCTTGTTGCATCATATGTCATCACGATTTCCGGTGCAAACAGGGAGCTAATCGAGGCAGTTGCTGCCTTGTCTGCAACTGCTGTACTATTCTATGTGAGTTTTTGGATATTAAATAAGATAGAACACAAAAAGTGGATGGAGTTTGTCAAAGCCAAGGTGTGGCAAGCAACCACAACTGGCGGCACCGTAGTGTTTGTCATGTTGGCATTCTTTACCGTATATCGAGAGGGATTTGAGACAGTACTGTTTTATGAGGCAATGTTTGGTTTTGCAAAATATATGGAATTTTATGTTGGAATTGGATTCGTAGCTGGCCTTGCAGTTCTTCTTGGAGTATATTATGTTACAAGAAAACTTGGAAAAAGACTTCCTCTTAAACTTCTCTTTGCACTCACAATGGGAGTTGGCGCATACTTGTCTATCGCATTTTTGGGTAATGCCGTACGGGAATTACAGACATTAGACATTGTTCCATATACGGGCATGCTGGGAACAATTCCACGACTTGATATTAATATGGCAAAGATGACTGGCATTTATCCAACACGTGAGACCTTGATTGCACAGATTGCCTTGCTTGGAGTTTACCTTACTGCATCACTATACGTGTTAGTACTAAGACCAAGAAAAGAGCAAAAAATACTATCGATGCGCAAATCAAGAGGCAAGGCAGATGAGTTCCAAGCGTATTAGAATCGGAATTGATGTTGGAGGCACCTTCACAAAAGCGATTGCACTAGATTTACGAACGGGTAGTATAGTGGCAAAAGCCACAGTTCCGACAACTCATACTGCAAAAAGAGGAGTCTCTGAAGGGATAATAGATGCGTTAGCAAAAATAACAAAATCCGGTATCGATATATCCGATATTGAACTTATCTCGCATAGCACTACCCAGGCAATGAATGCACTTCTTGAGGCAGACACTGCCAAAGTCGGAATAATCGCCATGGGAGTTATGCCTGAAAAGAATACCATAATGAAAAGAACCCGTCTTGATGAAAAAAACTCTAACCACAACATTGCTGTTGAACATGCGTTTTTAGATACTTCACATCTTATTACAGAGTCCGAAGTGCAAAAGACAGTATCTTATCTAAAAAGCAAGGGGGCACAAGTGATTGTCGCCACAGAAGCCTTTGGAGTTGATGATCCGTCAAATGAATTGTTTGTGATGAAAAATGCCGCAAACAGTAATCTTCCATCCACAGCATCGCATGAAATTTCAGGAATATATGGTCTTGAGATAAGGACACTGACTGCGGCAATCAATGCAAGCGTACTGCCAAAAACGTTTGAAGTTGCAAACTTTGTGGAAAGTGCAATTCATGACGCCGGAATCAGAGCACCATTAATGATAATGAAAGGTGACGGAGGAGTGACAAACATGGATGCATTTAGAACAAAACCTATTCTTACCATCCTTTCAGGTCCGGCGGCAAGCGTAGCAGGCGCACTATTATACCTGAAGATAACTAACGGCATCTTTGTCGAAGTAGGTGGAACCAGCACAAACATCTGCATAATAAAAAACGGAAAACCAGAAATCAAGTATGTAACAATTAATGAACATCCTACATGTGTGCGCTCAATGGATGTTAGAGTGCTCGGCGTGGCAGGAGGCAGTATGATACAAGTAAAAGATGGACATATACACAAAGTTGGGCCAAGAAGTGCCTATATTGCGGGCATGCATTATGCATGTTTTGCAGATCCAAACTCCCTCAGCAAAGGCAAAATTGTACTAGTGCGACCAAGGCAAAGTGATAGAGAACCATATGTTGCAATTGAGTGCGAGAATGAGACCTTTGCCATAACCAACACGTGCGCTGCAAATGCACTTGGAATGATAAGCCGGGATGATTATGCATTCGCAAATCAAGAATCGGCAAAAATTGCGATGGAAATGTTAGGGAAGATGTTACATGTTTCAGGAACCGAGGCCGCAATGTCTGTTATTCAGACTGCCTCATTTGAAATTACAAAGACAATTTCAAAAATAATGAAAGAATTCCGACTCGAAAAGGGAAGAACCCAGATAGTTGGCGGAGGGGGCGGTGCGACTGTATTGGTACCTTTTGTTGCAAAACAGATGGGTATGTCTTATAAGCTAGCAGAACACGCCGAAGTCATTTCATCGATAGGAGTGGCATCATCCATGTTACAAGAAGAAATTGAAGTGACAACTGTAAACCCAACACCAAAACAAATCACTGATTTGCATAGGAAGATACACACTGTAATGATAGAGCGCGGGGCAGTTCCTGAATCAATCATAGTCAACAGTGAATTTGTGTCGGAAAAATCACTGCTACGAGTTTCAGCAATAGGAAATGTGGAGCTTGACAGCGCAGATAACGCACGAAATGTATTCACGCAAGAAGATGCAATTACGAGAGCAAGTGAGATATTTGATGCAGATAATGAGAGGATAAAAGAAGCTTTCAAGACGGATCATTATTTTGTATTTGTATCTGAGATCACCGAAAAAAAACTGTTTAACAAAAAAAACAAAACACGAGTACTCGTATTGGATAAATATGGTAGGCAAAGACTTTTTTTGAAAAACGGTAAGGTAATTTCTGGTAAAATGTCGATTGATGAACTGGCAAATATACTTGATGCAAAAAAAGATATTGTCTCACCACAGGTCTACCTGATAAACGACTTAAAATTACTGGATTTTTCTAGCTTAATCTCGGCATCACAGATAATTGATGCAGTAAAGCAAGAAGTACAAGATTTGCAAAACATTGCAATATTAATTGACTTGTAATTTTACTAAAAACAAGTATTCATTCTAAGCTCCTGTTCTACTTGATTAGAAATTACTCCTCATTTATAAAATACGCATAAAAATTGCAAGCATGGTAAGAGTGTTAGCGATTTCAGGTTTAGTTGTTTTACTTACAGCATTGTCCATAATGCAACATGTCGACGCGGATGAAGATGATGCGAAACTGGAATTTGCAGGATACATTGAAGAAACTCTGGGTCACTTTTGGGCACTAGAGAAAAATCTTAATGAAAAGAACGCAGAGCTTGCGCTTGTACATGCAACACATCCGATAGCTGAATTATATGACCTAATGAAACCACATTTGAAGGAAGCGGATATTGCTTTTGATGAAAAAGTACAGAAGACTTTGTTGGAACTGGGCAAAAAAACAGGCTCTGACGTAACTCGTGAAGAAGCACAGGTAGCAATTAATGAGGCAAAATCAATCATTGAGGAGGCAAGGAATTTGGTAATCGGTCCTGAACTTAGCAACAATGTCGTGTTCAAAGCGGGGCTTATGATTGGCTTGCTTGAAACTTCAATTGGTGAATATGAGGAAGCAGTAATGAACAACCAGATTCAAGAAATGGCAGAATTTCAAGATGGTTCTGCATTTGTTTGGAGATCACAGCAGATTTTTAACACTATAAAAGACAATCTTGAAAAACACGATTCTGATGAGATTGAGGCTATGTATGCTGATCTATGGAGTGCATATAATACAAAAGATGACCCAGAACATGTTGCAACGCTTGCCAATGGGATAATCAACGAGGTAGGTGCAGCTACGGGAGCAAAAATAGAAGATGTTGATTTGCTAGTCTACGTTGATAACATAAGGGCATTATTGGCTGAAACTAAAGTAAAGTACGCGGAAGGTGATAAAGATGAAGCACTACGGCTTGCAACAAAGGCATATCTTGATAATTATGAGTTTCTAGAGCCGACTCTTGCAGATATTGATAAAGATCTGATGGAGGAGATCGAGATTATGCTCCGTGAAGACCTCAGAGCTATGATGCGAAACAATGCACCTTCAGAACAAGTAAACCAACATATTGATCTAATATTTGCCAAGATGGACAATGTTGCACAAGTGATTCCGGAATTTGGAGCGCTTGCACTGGTAATACTTACAACAGGAATAATCGGCATGATTGTTCTAATCTCAAAAAGTAAAGGTTTGTTGACATTGAAAATCTAAAAGTTAAACCACCGAGTCTTTTGTCATTATTGTTATATTGTTTTGTAACACGATTTTGAAACAAATTATTAAAACAACATGAGAGTATAGTTAGATAATTTATTACCAGATTTCTGAAAAACGTATTGTCATGAAAAATAAAATCATGCTGAGCAGTTTAATCGGAGCTGTTGCAATAGCCTCGATTGCACTGATTGTAAGCATGTCCGAAACAAAAGAGATCACTGCGGCAGATGCACCGAAAGGGAATGAACAGTACCTGTTCGGTGAGTCAACATATCCAGTAGTAACTTTCAAGTTCAGAGACGCCACTGTCAAACACGACTTTCAGATAATATCTCAAACATCAGGGTTTAACTCTGGTGCTCGTGGCAGCACACCTGAATTCACACTGCAAAAAGTCATAGGTAACACACCGTACCTGCACCAAGCAGTAGATCAAACACACCAATACACTACAAGATCTCTGCAAGACTATCCATATAAGGAATTTGACGTCGTTGTGGACATTGTTCAGTCAGGCAAGACACTACGCACCTTTGAGTATCAGCGATGCGGAATATCAAACTACAAGGTAAATACCGAATTTGACAAGGCGGAAAGCTTTACCGGAAAGGACGGATTCGCTGTGCTTGAGCAATACACCTTTACATGTGCAGGATATATGCCAAAAAATCCTACATATGACGAAATGATGAAACCAAAGTCTCCGTTCTAGACTGGTTTTCCAATCTTTTTTCTTATTTTCGTTTTCTTGGGTATAAAAGATATATTTTTAACATCACGTTTTCATAAAACATAGAGTTGGAATTTCTTCCGATATTATGATGCTAAAACGATTTAACAGTTTAATAGAAAAACCATTAGATTAGCCTAATTGTGACTTATTTAGAGGCGTGCTGTCTGCATCATCCAACGGAAATCGAAGGTGAGACCGTGTGCAGGGACTGTGGGATCGTACTTGGATATTCCCTTGTTCAAAGCGTGGATGATTGGAAATCCCACACTGTCGGATTTTTTGGTAAAAGCGGAATTATAGGAATAATTCTATATGTGGCAAAAAACCTTAACCTGCCAACATACGCTACTCAGACGATAATACAGATAACCACACGGCTAATGAAAAAAAAGATTACAAAAAAACAGGCGATATTGTTTGCGACTGTTTATGCGTGTAGAATACATAAGATACCTCGTCTTCTTGAAGATGTTTTTCTCACGGTGGAAGGAAAAATGTCAAAGAGGAATCCACATACTGAAAAATCTCTGCTAAAGATGCTAAATAGAATTATCAAAAAAGCAGATGATCCTGATCTGTGGTTAGAGCCTCCAAACAAAGAATATTATCTTCATGCATACCTTGCTAAAATTCAGAACATAGTACTTCGGGAGACGGACCCTAAGTACTTTGAGCAGATAAAGTGGAGGGCTATGAAAAGTATTGTGACTGCTGGCACAGATCCAAGTCTTGCTGCAAAAAAAGCCATAATGCAAAACACATGCAGTGTCATAAGAGCAAAAATAGGTGGCATTTTAGAATGAAAATAGAGCAAATTCAGATTGGCAGACTAAATGAAAACCCATGGAGGTTTCGAGTGTTATCTGATGCTGATTATCATAACATGGTTTACGCAGTTAAAGAGCGTGGAGACGATGCACTAAGTCCTCCTATTGTAGCACAGATTGGAAATAAGTTATACATAGTTGACGGCCACTCCAGAGTGGCAGCCGCCGCAGAGGCAGGACTGAAGAAAATAACATGCAAGATTACAGAGACCGTAACAGATCATCATCAATTGCGCATAATGTCATTTCAGCTGAATCGGGAAGGCTACTCTAACCCGTTACCACTATCAGATATGGTTTATGAGGACATGACACTCCTTGGCGATATAAGAAAAGTGGCCGACGCTTATGGAATAAGCGAGGATTACATAACGTCGCTGCTGAAAATAAAAGATCTTCACGACGATACAAAACTGGTAATACAGAAAATCATCAAGGTGGCAAAAAGAAAATACCAGTTTCTTTTAAGCCAGATAACTCCGTCACACCTTGCAGGGCTGACAAGGCTCTCACCTGATAAACAGGTCGAAGTGGTTGATTGGATATTTCAGGACATAATGTACGGCCCGTCTGACGAGTCACTGATATCGATTCCAAGCATATATGAAATAATAAATGAGATTGAAAAGATAACAAATCAGAAAGAAAAAAAGACATACAAGAAAAAGACCGGCGGTAGCAGAGTTGACGAAATTCCTTTTGTCTGCAAATGCGGTTCTAAATACGACATAACAAAAGCAGGCGAAGTGTATGAATACGTAGAGCAGAATAATGTGATCGTAAAGCGACAGTTCAATGTCAACAGAACATCAAAAGTATACACTTCTGCAAACTATACTAGAAAGGAGCTCAAGAATATGATTGAAAAATTCGACGATGAGTTTGAGCTCACGCTGATAGTCTCAAAGAGAGAAGACAGATGAGAATTGGCAATAATGAGCTTGTCATAATCGCATTACTCCAAAAATACCCACGCCTGAATGAATCCGAGATTCAGTATCTGTTTACTTCTGTCACCGGGAAAAAAATCCGCGTCAAAAAGATTCTCCAGTCCTTGAGAATAAAAGATGTGGTTGACAAGAACTTTAATCTTGATCTTGCCGCAGTTGAGAAATACAGCCTGCCCGAAATCAACATAGAATCGGAAACTCTTTTGAATTTGCAGCAAATTGATGAGAACTTTAAGATGGGCTCGGATGCCAAGGCAACGCTTTACATATTATCAAAGATAAACAAGGCATCATTACAATTCCTTGCAAATTTTTTTCACAAGCCCATACCTAACACATATGCTATTCTGGAACGACTTGAGGAAAAAAATCTTGTGTATGGATACCATTCCAGAATAAAGCATGTCAATTCAATGGGTAAGGGGTTTAGGCCAAAATACTACACCATCACGGACCTTGGAAGAACCATATGCAAAATCAAGGCAGATGATTCAATAAACAAATCAGAAATAGACCAAATGCTGAATGTCACACATACTGAGATAGAGGCAATGAAAGCTGATTTCAAACCCATCTAAACATAACATAATGTTTAGATGAAATTCGGGCTATTTTGTCTTGTTTAATATTTCTATAAATTTTTTTGATTCAGTATGGATTATTATGTTGGTAATCTGCTCTGGGGAATTTGTACTCTCGGTAAAATTTATGACAAGTTCGACCAGCATATTCTGCGGAATCGTCGAAGAATAGTTTATCGTTCCAGTTAAATCCCTTACGTACCATCTTGCAGGCGGAGCCAGTTTCTCCGTACCATTTACAAATATTGTAGATATCATAATGTCTTTTGTTCCGTAATTGAACAAATGCGTTACAGAATAATCCACGGTATTTCTGACTCTGTGCATGTTTACTTGTTCGATCAGCTCTGAGATGCGATGCTCGGATAGAACTATTGCCTCTTTAACGCTGAGTGCATCGCCTAGAATTCTTTGTTGTGATACAATCACGTAAAACCCCATACCAGATATTACAATAACTATTACAAGCACTACGCTGATCAGCTCACTAATGCCTCTTCGCATCATACACTTTCCACCCTTGATGCCTTTACTGGTATTGATGTTGAAAATGATGAATCAGCTGAATTTGCCAGGATTCTGACCACGTACGTGTTCCCGACTGTAACGTTTCCACACGTATGTCCGTCAAACATTACGGTATTCTCATATGTGTGTCCGGGTTCCTTGGTGGTAGCATCCACAAGCTCTGGCGGATTCCACTTTGTGTTGTTGGTAAATGTGGCATTTATCGTAGTCATGGTGATGGGAAGAGTTCCGGTGTTATGAAGCGTAAGCGAGAAATAACAAGAGCCCGCTGAATCTTTTTTCAGATTTACATTTGAGACCTTGTACTCTATCTGTGCAAACGTTTTGCCTGCAAAGTCTTTTGATAGGCCGTTTAGAAGCACACTTCCCACAAGTGCTATTCCAATCAAGATTACAACACTTAGTATTGGAGTGATTCCCCTTCTCATACCCAATACTTGAAATTCTCTATATAAAGAAAATACGAGCACATAATGTATGGAAATACAGGAGAGGTGAAAGGACAGAATGCAAAGCGATACAAGTATGCGGCCCAGTGGAAAATCCGCAAAAATGGTAATCCTTGGCAAGATTGGCAAAATGTTCTCTTCCAAACCAAAAAAAGTCTCTAACCTAAAATTTGAGCTCCAGAGCATATCTGTTCCTGATTTAAAGTCATACTCTGTTGTCTCGCAATATGGAGTAGGAGTGTGTATAGTATACATTGCCAAGGATTCTGCAGGCAAAATGCATTATCTTGTATCGGAGCCACCTATAGGTGAAAAGGGGAAAGCAATCTATTCTAAAATAATGAATTATCTTTTTATCTCATTATCATATGATCTTCCCGCAAACGAAAGTGATATTGGAGGTTTTATCAGAAAAAAAATAATTGAGATAAGCAAAGAGCTTGGTCTGCTCACATCTACGACCAAGATACTTGACAAGTTGCAGTATTATGCCATACGGGACTCTTTTGGATACGGCATAATCGACGTACTGATGAAAGATCAGAACATAGAAGATATTGTAGAAGAGAGTTTTGACAAACCAGTAGGTGTGGCACACAAGGAATATGGAGAATACGGTATACTTGATACCAACATTTGGTTCAACTCATTTGAGATGGCAAATTCTTTTGTGCAAAAACTTGTACAAAGAACTGGCAAGAGTATGACTGCTGCAGTTCCGTATATTGACACAATGACAAAGGACGGCAGTAGGATTGCTGCCACATTTGGCAAAGAAGTATCGCTACCAGGTCCGAACTTTACAATAAGAAAATTCAGTGAAGAACCATATACCATAACAAAGTTAATTGAGCTTGGTACGCTCAATACGCTGATAGCATCATATGTGTGGCTGCTCTTAGAGTCAAAAGCGTTCTTACTTGTAATCGGTTCTACTGCTGCAGGCAAGACTACGACAATAGGCGCTCTGAGCTCTCTGATAAATCCTCAGATGAAGATAACCACAATTGAGGACACGCCAGAGATGAAAATAGGTCACATTCACTGGCAGAGACTCATCACAAGAAAAAGCTCTAGCATTTTTGAGGACAAATACGAGGTAACAATGGATGATCTCATAAAACTCTCGCTCAGATCAAGGCCAGATTATATCGTGGTAGGCGAGGTCAGAGGAAAAGAAATATCCTCACTAATACAGGCAGTGTCTACTGGACACGGGGGTCTTACAAGCTTTCATGCTTTTGATGCTGCGTCGGCATTTGTCAGGATGGAAAGCCCGCCGATGAATGTGCATGTGGGAGGCCAGATGCTTATTTCGGCGTTGTTGCACCAAAAAAGAATTGTAAATCCTGACGGCAAAACATCAAGAAGGATTACAGAGATAACGGAGGTCATACCAAGACAGAGCAGCATATCACTTAACAAGATAATAGAATGGGACGCGTCATCATCGCAGTTTGTTCCTTCAGATATAAACGAGGTAATAGATAGATCCATCAGACTAAAAGAAATTGGAGTCATGAATGGTTGGAATCGGGATGAGATAGCAAGTCAGCTAGTCACAAGAATGTGTTTTCTCTCAAAGATGGTAAACTCTGGAATTTTACGATTCAACGAAGTGACGCGCGAGCTTGCCAAGTTTTACTATGATCCGATTGAAAAATACACAACGGTTCTTAATTCAAAATCTTTATCTGATGTTGAAAGACTTAGGACTCGACGGGCCTAGTCTTGTAAATCTATTGACAATCACAAGAATAATCCCGCCGACTAATATGAGAATGCTTGCTGGAAACTCTGGTACAACTACAGGCAGTGAATACTGATCTATGCTAAATTCTTTGCCTGTTTTTCCGACAAGAAATATCTTATCGGATTCGGCTCTGAGAAAAATGGGCGCATTTGTTATACTTGGATCAAGCAACGTGTTAGAACCATTATAGAGATGAATCATGTGTAATGACGATGGGACTTGGGTGTTGTTAACCAGAAAGATATACTCTCCTGCAATCAAATGCGGCTTGTAATGTGCTACAGAATCAAACCTAGCTATGTTTGCAGTATTTTTAAATTCATAAATCTTCCTTACGGTTTTACCATCAAATTCCATTATGGCAGTATAGTCACTAACGTTATTTTCAGTAGAATTCACATAGATCTCATTCCACCTAAGTCGACCATTACTTGTATCTAGTGAATAAGGAAGACTTGGTGTGTCATAGACGGTGTGTGGTGAATCAAATGACACATGCGATATACTCTGATCGCTTTTTGCCATGATTTTATGCAGATTCTCATTTACTTCCTCAATCCAAAAGACACTGCCGTCAAGATATGCCACATCAAGTATTATGTTGTCTGTTTTGTGTATGAGACGTTTTGTACCATCAAAGTTTATCTCCCAGATGTTTCCGTTTGACTCTGAAACATAGAGACTATCTGGCTCCATATGGATGTGAATTGCAGATTTTAGACCAGTTGCCAATGTAGATGAAATTCCATCTATTTTTGAGACGCGGATTATATTCTGATAATCACACGCGATAAAGCCAACACATTCGTCTGCAAGGGTGGCAAAATAAAGATAATCTCCATTTGAAGAAAGCTCCGTAGGATATATGAATAAATCACTAGAAAGAGGATGTTTTGTATGATCATTTAATTCAATTATTTTTGTATCTGCTATCCATGTTTGTGATTGAATGCTTCTATCAATTTCAAAAAAATAGATATTTTCGTTGTCGTATAGTAGATCCGTTATATCATTCAAGTACTCAACAAGAGGTGCTGCGAAGGCATTACCTATCAGCGTTGGAATTAAAAAAACTAGAATTAATTGTACTATCATAATTAATTCCAAATCAATTAGTATAAAAAAGAAAAAAGAGTGGGTTTTGTCTAAATTCCAGTTACCTTTATTACTGTTTGAACTCTGACTGATGAGCCATCATCAGCAGTAGCAACCACGTTGGTCACAAGTCCGTCACCTGAGTTCAATACCTGATTGTTGAGACCAGGAACTGCTTTGGTGAATGCATCTGCATAGATCTGGATTGATTGACCTGGTCCTAATGGCGCAGACAGCTTTCTGTGTGAGAAGGCCTTGCATTCAACCTCTGATGTTGGGGTTGCTGCAGGTCCTGATCCTTTGCACATGATATTTGTGTATCTGGCACCGCTTGGATCTAGTTGATCAAACAAGGCTTGACAGTCTACCCAGCTGGTATTGTCAACAATGGTACATGTTGCAAATGCTGTTGAGGGGATGTTACTATTGGCTCTCTCAGTACCAAAGTTGACCATCAACTTTTGAACTGATGTGCCGTTCGGTACTTTGATAGTTCTCATTGATAGATCGCCAGTAGTCAGCTCAAACTTTCTTCCAACTGAGATGCCCTCGCCTTTGTCTGCAACGTCTTTTGTTCCTCCAGACAAGTCAAGATGTGCAATCCATTGTGCTCTTAACGGATTGTCATTGTTGTTTGGACTGGCCAGTGGTTTGGCTGTAGAGAGATTACAATCAGCATCACAGCCGAGTACATTTTCATGCAATGCTTCATAAAGAATCGGTTCACTAAGATCTGTTTTTGATACAGTCATCTCTATTTTTGTGAGTGGCTTTGAGCCAGTGTTCTTTATGGTTGCCGTCAGATCCGCATGTCCTGTACCTTTGACTGCCTGTGCATTTTCAAGTGCTACCAGTGTTTGTGAAGTCGATGTGTTTAGACCTTGAGAAAATACTGCAAAAGTCAGCCCTCCGCCGACCACCGTAATGCCTAAAAGCACTACCGTGGCAAGTATTGGACTTACTCCCAGTCTTTTCTTAATTTTGGTATCCCATTTTGTGTTCATATTTTCGTCCTTGAATACTTCGTCTGAATTTCTCTTATAAGCAGAATCAAGATTCAATGTTTAGGTGAACTAGAATTCAGAACTCAGTCCTACGCAACGTAATGTCCCAGATTACTCTTGAAAATACACTCAACGATATGATTAATGATATCAATAACGATGTAATGTTTGCAGGAAAGCCTCTTCACACTGTCCGACTCTTAAAACAGATTCGAATTTTTATGATCGCCTCAGCAGTCATAATACTGCCTACCAGTATTGCACTGACGTTAATCTATTCACCAATATTCGTAACAGTCAACATTATCTGGATTGTCCTATTTTTATTCCCAAAGCTGCAACAAACACAGCTAAGTCAAGATAGAAGAAAAAAAGTCGAGTCAGAACTTCCAGCGTTTGTCATATTTGCAGCAGTCATGCAAAATGTAGGAATAAATCTTTACGAATGCATACAGATTTTCAAGCGAATAAGCCTCTTTCCAGCAATGGACAAAGAGGGTATGTTACTTAGAAGGAATGTAGAATTTTTTGGCATGTCTCAGATGGAGGCATTAGAAGAGCTTGGAAGAACTCATAAAAGTCAGCTGTTTGCAAATTTGCTTCTTGGATACACCAGTATATGGAGAAGCGGCGGTGATCTAACACTATATCTTGAGAACAGATCAGAGGAATTTCTGATTCTTCTCAAAGAAAAATATCAGGCATACTCGAACAACGTTGGCACAGTAGTTGAAGTACTAGTGACGCTTCTCATAATCCTACCCATCTTGATCATGGTGATCTCGTTCGTACTTCCTGGAAGCTCAATTGAGCAAATAACACTCCTTGCAGTGGTCGGATTGCCCGTATTTTCCATGATGATAGGGGTAGTCATAAGCTCAATGCAGCCTGCAAGCTTTAACAATATAGGCCTGACACAAAACCAACTAGCAGTTCTTTTTGGAGTTGGTTTTGCAACAGGAATCGGATTGCACGTTCTAGGACAAGAACTGTGGATAACGCTTGCTGCTGCCATGATGGTTCCATCTGCCATCAGCGCCATCATAGTAGGAAGACAAGACAAGGAAATTGCCAAGCTAGAACAAGCACTGCCACAATTTCTGCGAGATATAACAGAATATAAGAAAATAGGCTATGACATACTGCTTGCAATAATCAAGCTCTCAAAAGAAGGCTATTACAATCAAACATTCATGAAAAAGCTCCGCGAAGTGGCAGTTTTGATAGATTATGGGACCACGCCAACTGCAAGTACGATGGCAGTAACGTTCAGACCATGGATGACAAAAATATCTTTTTTCATTTTATCATACATTGCAGAATTTGGAGGTGGGACCCCAAAAATTCTTGAGACGATCACCAGATTTATCACAAACACAAAGCAGGCAATAAGGGAAGGAAAATCATCTGTTTCAATGTTAACTATGTTAGTGTTTGCATCCCCGGTAATAATGGCATTTACTGCCGGAATAATTCAAGATATGCTGGGAGGTATAAGTGATTCCACATTCAAGTTTGCAGTGTCTGATGCAGCACTGGCAGATAGCCAGTTCGGCCTTGGAAGCAACTTTGTAAACATAGTTACAGTAACTCCAGAATTCCTATCTATGATAAAGACGCTAATTGTGACTAGCAGCATTCTAAGCGCGTTTGTGATAACAAAGGCAGTTGATTTTACCTTCTACAATACATGGCGAGTAGTTGCAATAGGTGCAATTGCTATCTTGTCAATACTTGCAATGGATGCATATTCCACACTCAAGGAATTCAATTTCGACACACTGTTTGAGGGATTGCCGTTCTAGGTGGAATTATGGCAATTTTAAAATCAAATCATCGTGGTGTTGGCGGACTGATTTCACTTGTTGCGCTGATAATCGTGTTCGGAATTGCATCAATTGCATTTCTTGACATAAATGCAATTCAATCTAGATTCTTAGAGGCATCAATCGAAGTAAACAACATACAAATGAACAGAAACAATGAACAGCTTAACTTTACCGCAAGTTCTGGACTGCCATATACAGTTGAAATGACAAATATGTGGAGCAGGCAAACTGTTCTTGACTCATATGTTGCGTTCGATAGTGCAGGCACCATCACGATTCAGCGATATCTTAACGAAACCACAATACCAAATAAACAGAACATAATACCATCCGGGCATACAACGAGCATTGTATTTGATATACCGAATGCCACAGTTAATGATGTAAAAATTTTATTCGTAACTGAAAACGGAAAGCAGTGTATAGTACCGATTCCGATAAGCTGGAGGGTCTGCTAATGAAAATAATTTCAATATTGTTCACAATATTAATTCTTGCATTTACATTCAACTATGTAGATGCCGCAAGTAATGACATTCAGGCCACATTGTGGACGCCAACAGACGTATTGCCAAAAGAAAAATACTATGGAATAATAGTTTTGGAAACAAATTCCGATAAAGATTTGATGTTTGACATCACAACAAACAACGCAGAGATAATCAAGATAAGCAAACACACAGTAACCATCCCTCAAGGAAAGCATCATGGAATAGTAGAATTTGAAACAAAAGAGATAGGAAGCGCCAATATCTATGCCATACGTGACGACCTATTATTGGAAAGGCAGGTCACTGTTAAAAAATCTGCAGATACGCCAAACGAACTTGATCTGAAGCTTCCCTCCACATTGGTAAACGTACTGGTACGACAGAATGTACAAATAGGATATGTCTTTTTGTTGAATTCATTTGAAAATCCAGTAGTTGCCAAAGAACCAATTGAAGTTATTCTGACAAGCAGAGGCGATGTCACATTACACAAAAATACAATTACAATAGAGCCAGGAAAACACTATGCAAAATTCTCTTTTGAAGTAAAAGGCGAAGGCACAATTACTTCAACTGCACCAAATCTTGATCCTGATACAGAAACAATAACAATTTCGAGCTCAGATGAAATCGAACTGAAAATTGCCGTCGCTCCTCAACGCGTACCAACAAGCTCCAGCGCAGAGGTTTATTTTTGGCTTGAAAGAGGCGGAAGACCATACATTCCACCACACGACGTAAAAATCACACTTAGTGTGGATAGGGGAGATAAAATGTCATTCAATCCTGCGATGAAGGGAGCAATAGTGTTATCTGAAACGACAGCATCAGAGAGGAGAACTATTGATGAAGATGCAAAAAAAGTAATAACTCAGACGGATGCACAATTAAAGGAAGATTCCAAAAGAGAGGCCATCATAAAGAAAGGAACTCATTATGGAAAGATCACAGCATATACGAGTTTTGACTCTGGTACAATAAGAATCAGTGGCTTGGCAGAAAGCGTAGCACCAAGCAAGGATGATGAAACAATCAAAGAAACCCAAATCATCACGGTTTTTACCGAGACGTCTAACTCTGAGCGCCCGACAAAGACTGAAGTGGTTGCATACCCAGATCCCCCGTATGATAAAATGGAGATAATTGTATCAAGGCACTCTATTGGAGGACCAGTAATTGATAGGGCTAAAGATGATTTTATTGTATTTACCAATGATAAATTCACTCCAAGCTCACTGAGTGGGACTATTGCAGATGACCAGAATTATGGAATAGTAGTGACAAACGTTCAAGATTTTGGGACTGGCAAGATATTTGTAGAAATAAAAAATACTGAAAGTTTCGAGATTGAGCCGCTACCAATGCAAAAATACATCAAGGATCCGAGGATCACAATTATCCCCCTACCAGTAATTTTTGGGGTGGAACAGGATTTGTTTCTGATAACTTCGGCACATGATAAAATCGTAACAGATCCTACCTTGGCAAAGGAAGGAAGCCTAGTTAGCATTACCTCAAAACCATCATTTCTACACAAAGTGAGCCGTGACAGTGATGCAGTACTTACAGTGAGCGGCAAAATAACAGATCTTGCAGAAACCAAACCAGAAATTCATGTGTCTTCAAACGCGTTTACCGCAACTGAGATTTTAGAAGTATACAATCCAATGAGAAAGACGGTGATCGCATCTCATCCATTCTCGGTTTTCCCGAATGAGCCCTTTCCATTAATCACACATGTGGCAGATCTTAACAATAACCAGATAAAAAAATCAATGGTTCGTATTTCATCAAACGCACAAATGTCAAGTATAGGGGAGATGGTTTACATAAACGAAACTGGAAGTCACGGATTGATATTTTATGATGAGAATACTGTTCCTGTAAAAACGACAATAACTGTTAAAGGGGAACAGCCTGTCGTATCGTCTATCTCGCAAGATATAGTTCAAACCCCGGTTGAAAATCCCATAGTATTCACATATACCATAACTGTTGAGAATGGTGAAGGTACTGGCCAATATCGCGAAGGAGAAAACGTAACCATAAACGCACCAGCCACTCTGAATGACATGTTCATCTACAAGAAAAAGCTTGTAGGATGGGAGAATTTGCCATATACAACACCAACTGCAACATTTGTAGCAGATGATGATGTGGAAACAAGACCAATTTATCAGGATGATTATACCTTGTTGTTTACAATAATAGGACCCTCTGCTGGAATAGGTGCACTAGTAGTAATCAAAAGACGAGGCAAAAAATCAAGTAAAACCGAAGATGAAGATATTTTCGACGATGAGGACATATTTTAAAAATTCCTTCTAAAAAAGTACTAATCGAAGCATTGCCACATCTTGCATGTTAAGATAATGTAGTATAATGTTTGCAACATTGAATGTTGGTGGAAAGTACATTGTAAACCAGAGCATTGATCTAAAATGCCTATGGTTTTTAAACAGCCACAAAATTGTATATGTACGCATAAAAGATAAGCCAATTAGTACAGCTGGCATAAAAAACATCTGCTCAGGATACAGCATGGCCACAAGCGGGTTTAGCTCAAAAAAGCCTAATTGCATGCCAAAGAATGTTGTTATTGCATCTAGCAGTCCTGCATGAATAAAGTAAGTAAAATGAAGACTCTGTGAAAGATTCTGATAAATAGGCTGTGTCCTCATCTGTGTATTCTTACCTTCCATTGTAATATAGAAGCGCAGATTAAGATTATCAATAATAACAACTTATTTTATTATACTAAAACAATATCGTGTAATATGGATCTATAACCGATTGGTGCATTAAATAAAATATCAGAGATCACAATACAGATGAAACTATTTGGTAAAAAGGTTCAGGATTCGAGCGAAACTGACAGAACACAACGTACAATATCGATAATAAAAAAACTACAACAAAACAATCTCGGAGACAAAACGCGGCTGGAGAACATGTTAATAGATCTTGAAGAAGGACTTCCGCTTGATGCTGATGCCAAAACATATCTAAAATCACTTTACGAGCAATACAAAGAACACAGACAAACACACGCCGCCTCGCCACCAGCACAAATACGACAAGATTCTTCAGTAGAATCTAGAAAATCAGAAGAGAACAAGATCGAAGTTTTGGAAATCATACAATATGCAAAAAAGCTTAGAGCCATGAACATGGGCGAATCCTGGAGATTAGACTATGTGATCAACACGCTGGAGCGTGGTGATCCGTTATTCTCATCAGATATGGAGTACGTTCAAAGCATGATTGCAAGGCATTTCAATGTTGGAACAGATAATGTCATCCATCAGCAAACGCAGCATATCAGATATGTACAGCCTCAAACAGGAAAGAAAGATGCAGTCAAGAAAAAAATACCAGATATAAAATCCGTGCTTACATGGCACGCCCCACCTAAATTCATTGATGGTGCTTTGCTCACAATAAGACTTGGATTAGCCTTTATCTTCATATGGGCAGGAATTGGAAAGATCGCCAATCCAATTTCTACGTTGGATATGATAGATGACCTTGGTCTTAATTTGACTGCATCTGCGGACACAGTAACAATGTTTGGAATGCTTGAAATTATAGCTGCAGTGATGGTTTTGACAGGAGCGGCTACGAGAATCGGGGCCGCAATACATCTTGGGATTCTAGTTTGGGCTCAATTAATTTTTGGATTTAGCTATGTGGTGGGCCCATCATTATGGAAAGATGTTGCAATAATTGGCGCTGCCATCTTACTGATAATATGCGGGTCAGGAAAATTCGGAATTGATGGCATCTTAAAATCCAGTAAAACGGTCAAATCAAAAGAATCTATTTCACCAGAAATCAATCATAACGTGTACCATGAATCAACAGATGTGAGCCAAAGACATCAGAATACAGATGGTCAAAATACGAGCAAATTTGGATTTTTTGCAAAACGCACAAGCAGGTATGGAGATTCACAAATTAAAGACGATAAATTTTTTGTCAAGCAGAATTTAGAAAAAGAACGTGCTGATTCTGAAAAGATCTTATTTTCAAATACTCAGTCAAGACCTGCAAATTCTCCTGCACACGAATACAAATCTTCTGAATACAATTACAAGGTGTTGGATAAGGAACACACATACAACAATGTTGAGTGTGATCGTATAACAGATACAATAGAAATGAGCAGCCTCATCAAGGAAATAAAACAAGAAAAATTAGACATGCACCACACATCACGATATGAATCAACCAAAGACTCTAACCTCAGACCAGCCATACAAAACACGTCTGAAAGCATACAGGCAAGATTGGACGCAAAAATACTTGAAATAAAGCGTCTAAAGGATAACTTGAATGCAATTCTTGACGACCTAATGGCAATAAAAAAAGAACTCTAAGATTCAACGGCTCATAGATTATGCCAACCAGGCAACCAATAACATGTTTGCCGCATTCCATATTGGAAGAAAATACAACGTAAATGACACTGCATAAACAAGATAGCGTGAATTCTGGAAAAGCTTCACTGCAATAGAATATCTCAAAAAAGTGAGCTCTATGAGGATAAACGGTATTAACACTATATGATCTGGGAAAAGATGGTTTACGATTGGGTTTAGCTCCGACATAGACAGTATTTGTAATGCAATTATTGTAGTTAGAGCATCAAGCATGCCAGCAAGAATTATGTGCGGCCATTTCTTTCTAAATGATGATAGATACTCTTCTATTCCTAGATATCGGATAGATTTTTTCATCATATCAAAACGCAATACATTCAATGCCAACAAGAATTGAAAAAAGAATAAAACTTGCAGTTTGCACATTAATTACAAACAGCCTTGTATCTATTGGCAAAGTCTATATCAGATATCTGTAAAATATCAAAAAATGAGATTGCGAGCTCTGTTATTGGCAATAATCGCATTTCCAGTAATTCTGCCATCGTTTGCAGATACTGAAAGTTATAATCTTATAGTTGATGAGAATACCTTTAGCATAGAATTTAGCTTAGATGGAAAGATGATCGCAATGGACATAGATAAAGAATCAAAATCACTATTAATTGGCATAATTGGCGTACAGAGTTCTGAATTTCTAATAACATTTCCATCTGAAATGCTCTCTGCAGAAAATGACGATTTTATAGTACTAGTGGACGGACTTGAGATAGAATATACTGCAACCAATGCAAACGGCAAAACTACTATCACATTTCCAGTGATTGCCGATTCAGAGGAAATAGAGATAATTGGAACTCAAGTAGTGCCAGAATTCCCGTTTGGCGTGCTTATGTTATTTGGATTGATCATAACAGTAATGATTGCGTTCACACAAAAACAGTTACGGATGAATTAGTAGCTGATTATCAATGCTTTACAAGCTGTCTAGTAATTAGTTACGGGCTAAAACCAATCTCTTAATTTTTTATTCGGATAATTAGTGCGTAAAGGCTTTATGAAATAATAACATCATTATGTGATGACAAGAAGTAATCGTTCATTCAATGCTCAACGATCAGATGCAAATAATAAAACTAATTCTGAATGCAGAGCATCTGCAAATAATCATAGCAATCAGGGAAATCCAAATAGTTCTACCCATGCTAGTGCTATGAATAATCGTTCTAATCAGATGAATCCAAATAATCTATCCTATTCAAAATCTATGTCAAAGTAATATTTCCTAGAACCATCCTTTTTAAATGGAATTTTAAATTCTTTTTATCTGTCGTAAGTTAACACTCACTTTCAAACCTCAGAAAATCAATTCTAACTTAATCTTCAAGATGAGTCAGAATCAAATACTTAACGCGTCCAAAACACTATCTTTTCAAGTGGTAATGATATCAATTTTTCTTTGTTTTGTTGCGATCTTTACTTCGCGTGCGATTCTGCGCCCCATACTCATTGGCACATCATATATTAATGCAGAATACGGCGAGCCTTCCATGTAGATATTCGTTCCTGCCACTATCCTAGCTGAGAATTCGAATGTCCAGAATTTGCCGTTCTGATCGTACACACCCTCTATACAGAACGGACCGTTCATGCCTGGTTTTACAAGTCTTTTTGATGCTTCAACAAAGCGCTCGCCCATTGCATATACGTCATCAAGCAATGATTCTCGTAATACCATTGGACTGTTGCCAATGACATTAAATGACGATATGTAATCGATTCCTAATTGTTCCTGTGCAGGTATTCTACCTAGGCCTTCGATATCGGACTCGTGTCTTTTGTCTACTCCAAAAAACTCTAAATTATCATCTAGTGGCGAATAGAAGAATTGCAGATACGCCAGAACTCCCATCACATACTCTTGCAAGTACAGGTCTTTATCGCCTTTTATCAGTCCTATCTTGATTAACTGGTTGCGTTTTTTCACATAGTCTTTTTTGCTAGATGTAAGAAAGTATCCCTTGCCGCCAGCAGCCCCATGTCTTTTTGCTATGGTCAGCCGTTTTATCTTATCGGGATTCGGAATAGATTTTGGAACGTCTAATTTTGCATCACGCATGAGTTTTTCTTTTAGATTTCTGTCTGATTCCCATCTGAGAATCCACTTGTTGCCAAAAACAGGAGTCTTGATTGACTCTATTTGCTCTGAGCTCATCTGTGCAATTAGTGTGCCGTGCGGTATTAGTACTGCCTTGTTTTTCTCAAGTATTCGCGCGCACCTTGGCTCAAGAACTTCAAGGAACGAGTCGACAGGAATGATCTCATCTATAAAATCAAACCTCTTGTAGAGTCTTTGGCGTCTTTTCTCGCAAACCAGAAGCGTTTTTAGGCCTTCGTCTTTTGCACCCTTTAGAACCTGTAGTGCGCAGTGGGAGCCAAGTGTTGCAATTGCAGTCATTCTTTGATTTTTCTTGTTTTGGTGGGTTTATGAAAGTTGGGTCTGGGTTTTTGAGACATACTCAAAGACCTCATCTATCATATCCATTGTGATGTTTTTTTTCAGTTCATCCGGCGTGCATTTGAGTACAAAGTCGATCAACGTAAGGTTTTTGGGCATGGTTTGCGGATCTTTAGTATATACAGAGTATACTGAAATGGCATTAGATATTGCAATAAGCAGTCTTTCCCTGTCTGTTAGAGTCATATAATTGGCTTGTACCAAGGGGTTATTTCTTTCTTGAATGCAGTATTCTCTCAATTATAAGGCCAATTACAATGATTCCTAGTGCAATTATTGCAGAAATGTAAATGTCAGTCACCGGCTCACCGCTACTGCCTGTCAATGTCTGAATTCCACCGTGTGCTGCGCCCTCCTGCGCGATTGATTCTGTTGAAAATGGTATTGATTCAGACGGCATTGATGGTGGTGGAGCTTGTAATGATTTTTGTGCCATCTCTTCACCAGAGTCCATGGCGATCTGGGCCTGCCTCATACTATCATCTGATATGACATGTCTGTTCTGCTGTTGAATGAATTGTGATGAAAACCATGCTGCAAGCCCTGCGCCCCCTATAGTGGCAAATCGGTATATTCTGTTAAAAGAATTGAGCAAGGACTTGCTTGATCTTGCCTTTTCAGTCATTCCTGAGGGCAGTATGACGATGGCAAACTTGTCTACAGTATAATATTTCATATCGTGTGATTTTGTATTTTTTCCGGTTTGCGCTATTTTCACGATTCCGGCATCTTGCATTTTTTTTAGATGATATATCACAAGGGGAAGCGAAATTTCGGTTTTTTGGGAGATTTGATTTGCCGTCATTTGCTCATTGAAGAGTAGTTTTAGAATAGCCCTACTAGAATCTGAGCTTAGTAGCTCACCTACTGCCTTTATCTTATCATCATCAGTTGATAAGATCTCGACTTTTTCATTAATTCCCAACGGATCCTCTGAATCACCCATACCGCATGCGTCATAGAATACGTCTTATTAAAATTTAGGGTTAAATTCTACTTTAATCAAAGGTCTTAAAGCTTAGCACTTGATATAATACATGAACAAAACAATCACGCTTGCAGCAGCAACAGGAATTGTTCTTGCTCTGGCATTTTCCCTTGGTGCCATACCAATGGGCGCAGACGTGCAAGCTCAAACAGAGCCAACACCATATCCGTCACGTGAGAAAACACTTTCAGTAACGGGTACTGCAACCACCAAGGTAAAACCGGATCTGCTGGTCGTGCAATTTGGAGTTGAAGTGCAGGAAAAAACAGCAAAAGAAGCACTTGACTCTAACACTCAGAAAATGAATACAGTAGTAGCTGCAATAAAAGCAGCGGGCATATCTGAGAGCCAAATTAGCACATCTCAGCTTACCATATATCCGGTCTACGAATCGTACCAAGAAAAAGAGTCTGGCATATACAGACAGCGTCTTGTAGGGTATAGCGTATCGAACATCATAAGAGTAGAGACTACAAACCTGAACTTGGCATCTGCTATAATAGACAGTGCAGTTCAGGCAGGAGCAAACAGAGTTGACTCGGTGTACTTTACACTATCGCCACAAAAACAGACTCAGGTAAGCGACGACCTGTTAGCACAAGCAATTGAGAACGCAAAGACAAAGGCAGAAAAAGCACTAGCACCGCTAAACTATGAGATAATAGGTGTAAAACACGTAAACCTCTCAGAGTTTGGCATCTATCCGCCGCCAACGCCGATGTACTACGGAGCAGTAATGGACAAAGCAGAGGTATCTTTGAGCACACCGATATTCTCAGCAGACCAGTCGGTAACGAGCACTGCCAGCATTGTCTTCATAATTGGAAGCAAATAAGCTCCAATCTCTTTTATTTTATTTGTCCGGCTAGATTATTACACCAAACAGCGCATCTTTGTATTGGGAGATCTCCTCAATCGTCCTGATCTTGCCCCCTGTTATCTGGTTGAGTCTTTTTTTATAGTAAAGGTTGATTTTTGCTCTGCGTTCAAGCTGCTCTATAACTCTTCTAGTGAGGTATCTTCCTTTTCTATCAGAGTCAAACAGTAAAATGATGTTCTTGTGGCCAGATACCGAATCTGAAAACTTGGTCAGGCCGCCAAATCTGTGAAATTCCAATATTTTACATGAAAAACCTATACATTTTAGGGCGTAGGAATCACGTTTGCCTTCCACCACTACCACACTGTCTTTTTCTTCGTTTATCTCATGTATTAAATTCAGTAGTGCGGTGACCTCCTGGCGTGATACTATCACAAAAGTGTGAAATACATTGGGATTAATCAGTCTTTGAGAAATTATTGCTAACAAGAAACTGGACAAATTGTACGCAAGTATTTTAATATTTTATGCCTGCTCTGTATCATCCCCCAAGATCAAGAACTGATCATCCCGTGATCTTGAGAGAATTTTCGTTTCTCTCAAGATCAGGTTAATCATAAATATTACAAGCGAGTCACTACACGAAATGGGAAAAACACAGAAATTTCACGGCTACAATACAGACATAGAAAGACTTGCCACAAGAATAGAGACATACCTTACAGAAAACGGCTTTGAGGTAGCGTTCTCAAAAGACCAGACAAGACCCGTCTCGTGGTGTTTCATACAAGCACGAAAACTCGGAGCGCTAAGAACGGCTGCCGGTGCAAGAAGAAGCACTGACATTAGCATCAGGGGATCCCCTGATAACTTTGAAGTGTCCATAGGCACTGGCGAATGGGGAAAGAACCTCATAATGTCAGCACCACTGTTTGTTGTACCAGTCATAGGAATTGCCGCAACACTCACAAAAATATACACTGCAAAAAGATTCGAGGACAACCTGTGGAAATACATCAAAGAGCAGGCAAACTTTTTGCGCGACAGCGGTCAGTCCGGAAAGAAGGAAACCTCAAAGGCATCAGACCAGCGGGAATTTGACTGCGATTATGTGGAAGGATATCCAGGTTGGAGCTCGCAAGTGCTTGGAGGCAAACTCATACTTGAAAGACAGAAAAAGGGCACAGACCAGTTGATTTTTGAGGCCCCGGACGGAAAAAAGATCCAAATACCTGCAGCGAACATAGAAAAAGCCACAATAATCTCACGTAAGAAAGGTCTGGCAGAACACGACCTGATGATCGAGCTTACCTGCAAGGACAAAAACAAGACAATTCATCCGGTCATAAACTTGGCAGATGACATAATTGCAGGCGTTCTTGCTGGAATAAATGAAATCGTAGCTGAAGACAAATACTTAAGAGACATGTACAAAAACTAGCAGTCTCTTCTCAAAAATTCCGTTTCCGCTTTTTTTAATTTCTCAGAATGTGATAGGTCATAGCTCATATCGACCAGCTCGACGGCATTGTTTATTGGGACTATTTCATCGTCTTTGTCATAACACAAATCATATTGTAGGTTCAAAAGCGTATCAATACTGTCTGCAAGTATCAACCTGACTTCTTTTATATAGTCAACAACGTCGGAATTCTCGCTCATTTGCACTCAGAGTTGTGGTAGGAGAGTAATTAATTTTTCAAGTGTGCGCAAAGAACACTCATGCCTAATAATTTGGAAATCGTTTGTTTAGTAAATACAAACTATTGCTTTTGCCCAGTTTCAAGCAACCAACAACATGTACTTTATTAAAACGCCAAGAGGAGCTTGCGCTTTTATTTTACAAAGGGTAAAAAATGGGATTAGGATTTTTGGAGTTTACATAACTAGTAGGGCCAAAATATTATTTTATTATCAGAGGGACAACGGTAATTTTCGAACGATTCTTGCAATACGGGTGCTCATGTGTTATGCAATTGCATAAAATATTGATTCTTGGCGGCGGGTTTGCCGGAATTTCAGTGTTGAGAAACATGTCAAAATTAAGACATGATGCCCAGATCACCATAATAAGTGAGGATAATTTTTTTCTTTTCACACCTATGTTGCCTGAAATGGCATCAGGCACAATACATCCAAGTGATATATCAATACCAATACGAAAGTTTTGCAAAAATGCGGAATTCATACAAGCAAAGATATCCTCAATAGACTTGAAAAACAAACTCGTTGCAATAACTAGGACATTTGACGGTAAAGTCAAGATACTTGACTATGATTATTTGGTGATTGCGATGGGAAGTACTACGAATTTTTTTGGTAACAAACGCATTGAGAAAAACGCATTCACAATGAAGACCATACAAGATGCAATCGCAATAAAGAATCATCTAATACACATGTTGGAAATAGCAGATGGTGAGGATGATCAGAAAATACAAGAAAAACTTTTGACGGTCGTGGTGGTGGGTGCGGGATTTGCAGGAGTTGAAACAATAGGAGAAATTAATGATTTTATCAGAGATTCTGTAAGACATTACTACAGAAACATAAACCCTGCAAATATTCACATGGTATTAGTCTCAGGAAGCGCCGGCATATTGCCAGAGCTAGACAAGAATCTCTCAAAAAAAGCGCTTGACTCACTTCAAAAGGCAGGAATAAGAATAGTCACGAAAACAAAGGCAGTGGATGCAGGGGAGGATTATGTTTTCCTTGGAAATGGCGAGACAATCCAGTGTGCCACACTTATCTGGACTGCCGGCCTTACAATTGACTCGGTGATAACAAGTCTTGACTGTGACCACAAAGCAGGCAAGATATTAGTTGATGAATTTCTTCGAATTCCAAAGTATCCCGAAGTGTTCGTACTTGGAGACTGCGCTGCCATACAGGACAACAAAACAGGCGAGTTCTATCCTCCAACTGCGCAGCATGCATTACGCGAAAGCAGGACTGTTGCACGGAATCTGATGCATCAGATTTTTGGTAAGGATTCTCAGGAACGATTTAACTTTGAAAGCAAAGGCATGATGGCCATAATAGGCAAAAGGAACGGCATTGCCACCATATCTGGGTATAATGTGACTGGAACTATGGCATGGCTTGTATGGAAAACTTACTATCTGATGATGCTCCCTACGTTTGAGAAAAAATTCAAGTTGGCATTAGATTGGACATGTAATCTCTTTTTCAAAAAAGACATAACCCTTATACGAAAAATAAAGAAAAAATCGCTGAATAGGTTTGATATGGATGATATCAGCAGTCTGGATCAGTTCCTATTCAATTTGGAACCAGAAGTAAAATCTGTCAAGACGTTATAGGGGATTCGTTTTGAACAAACAAATTGTTAAGATGTTTCCAGATCAACGATGATCTCGGACACACGCGTAATCAGTCCCGATGTTATTGCACCGGGCTGATTACCATATTTTTAGATTTGATTACAGACGCAAGCAGGCTTGATTAAATTAAATACATGGTGATGAACCAAAATACTGTCATGATTGAGACCGAACTTGGAGATTGGCGCAGAACACACTATTCTGATCGTCTTTCACCTCAGATGGCCGACTCGGATGTTACCGTGATGGGATGGGTCCTGAGCGTAAGAGGGCACGGCAACATCTCGTTCATGATGCTAAAAGACAAAGAGGGGGAAATCCAAGTTCTTGCAAAAGCTGGAAGCTGTCCTGACGAAGTTCGCGAAAAGATTTCACGCCTAAAAGCACACTCATCAGTTGGAATAAAGGGTACGGTAAAGCCCTCGGAAAAGGCACCAAGAGGAATCGAAATAATACCAAAAGAGATCCGCGTTTTTTCAGAAGTGGAAAAAATACCGCCATTTGAACCATACGCAAAAACCGTCAAAAACATAGACACACGACTGGAAGTAAGACCGATTGATCTTAAGCGCAAATCATTGCAACACATATTCAAGGCAAGAAGTAAAATCTTACAAGCAATCAGGAATTACTTTTACGAGAACGGATTTCTTGAAATCAACACTCCGAAAATGATTGCCACTGCAACCGAAGGTGGTGCTGCACTGTTTCCAATATTTTATTACAACAAAGAAGCATTTCTTGCGCAATCACCGCAGCTTTACAAGGAACAGCTGACAATGAGTTTTGAGAAAGTGTTTGAAATTGCGCCGATTTTTAGGGCAGAGCCATCAAGAACCAACAGACACCTTGCCGAAGCAATATCAATAGACGTCGAGGAAGCGTATGTCGATTACAATGATATAATGAAACGTATCGAGGATTTGATCAAAATTTCAATAAAAACAGTAAATGATTACTTCAAAGAAAACACTGATTCTGAATTTATCACCGTAAACATGCCAGATAAAATTCCACAGTACACGTATTCTGAGTTAGTTGATAAAATGCAAAAAGTTGGAGCCAAGACAGAATGGGGAGATGACTTGTACCCTTCAAACCTGAAAAAAATTGGCCTGAGCGGTTTTTACTTTATCAAAGACTGGCCAATAGGACCGAAACCATTCTATGTGAAAATGAGTAAGAGCGACCCCAAAATTTCAGAATCGTTTGATCTTATGTTCGGCGATCTTGAGCTCTCCTCAGGTAGTACCAGGGTAGAAAAACGCGCAGAGCTTGAGGAACGCATGAAGAACAAGGGGCTGAAAATAGACGCATTCGAGTACCACCTTCGGGCGTTTGACTACGGGATGCCACCTCACGCAGGCTGCGGAATAGGCCTTGAGCGACTGATTATGTCACTTACAGGCACTGAAAACATAAGAGACGCGACATTTTACCCAAGGGATGTTGATAGGCTGACACCGTAGGTGGTTTGAGTGGTTACAAAAGAGGAAATAGAACACATAGTAAAGCTGATGAGAATCGATGTAGATGATCCAGGACAGCATTTTGATAGAATACAAAAGATTCTAAATTATTTTGATAATCTTGACAAGGCAGACATAAAAGATGAGGAAATAGCAGTGCAGGAGGTCACAGTGGACGAATTAAGAGATGATATACATGTGCCTTTTGACTCTAGGCTTATCGACCAGCTGAAAAATTACAAGGGACGTTACATCAGAGCTCCAAAGATGAACTGAGTTGAACCTGGCCATATCTGCCATAGAATACATCGAGGGCGTAAAGAATGGGAGCTTCACGGTAGAAGAATTCATAGGAAAGACGCTGGATCACATATCAAAGCATGATGCGGTTCTTCACGCATTTCTTTCAGTAAATCAGAACGCATTGGAACAGGCAAGACAAATTGATAAGAAGATAAAATCAGGAGACGCGATTGGCTCGCTCTACGGGATGCCAATTTCAATCAAAGATAACATATGCGTTAGAGGTGGTAAGACCACATGTGCATCAAAGATGTTGCAGGATTATGTTTCACCATATGATGCAACTGTAGTATCAAAACTAAAAGAGCAAGATGCAATAATAATTGGCAAGACAAATCTTGACGAGTTTGCCATGGGTGTTGCTACTGAATTTTCGGCGTTTGGACCCAGTAGAAACCCGTGGAATACCGATTGCGTTCCTGGCGGCTCATCAGGTGGCTCGGCAGTCTCTGTTGCAGCAAATGAATGTGTTGTGTCTCTTGGCTCAGATACTGGCGGTTCGGTGAGAAACCCTGCCAGTTTTTGCTCGATTGTAGGTCTCAAACCCACCTATGGACTTGTTAGCAGGTACGGCCTTGTATCGTATGCAAACAGCATAGAGCAGATAGGACCTATGGGAAAGACAGTCAAGGATGTAGCGCTTGTCCTAAACCACATTGCCGGAAATGATCCAAACGATAACACTACAATTGCAGGAAGGAGTCAGGACTATCTTGAGGGGCTCGAAGTAGGAATTAAAGGAAAAAAAATCGGAATAATTAAGGAAATGTGCGCATCAGAAGGCCTTGAGAAGAGTGTAGAGTCCGCATTCTGGCGTGCAGTATCAGAGTTTGAAGGACTTGGTTGTAAGATAGAGGAGACATCACTTGACATGGTGCAGTTTACAGTCGCTACATACTATGTCCTTACTGCAGCCGAGGCAGGAAGCAACCTTTCAAGGTACGACAACCTAAGATATGGATACGATCTTGACATGGAAGGATATGAATACAAATCATACATAGCAAAGGCCCGCAAGCAATTTGGGCCTGAAGTTACGCGAAGGATGATTCTTGGCGGATTCGTGCCATCTGCAGGTTTTGCTGGAAAATATCTCCTTAAGGCACTAAAGGTAAAAAGTAAGCTGACAAAACAGATTAACGCAGCGTTTGAGAAATTTGATTATCTAATTTCACCTACAGTCCCAATACTTCCATTCAAATTTGGCGAAAAGATAGATGATCCTCTTGCGATGTACCTGGCAGATATCAACACAATAACTGCAAACCTGACTGGAATACCTGCCATCTCAGTACCGTTTGAGATCAGCAACGGACTTCCAATAGGAATACAAATTCATGCAAACAGATTGCAGGAAAAACAGCTTCTACATGCTGCATATGCGTTGGAAAGTGTAACTGACCTGCCGGAGGCTCCATTATGATAGGACTTGAGATTCACTGCCAGCTTACCAATCTTGCAAGCAAGTTGTTTTGTACATGCAAGGCAAACTATAGAGAATTTGAGCCGAACACGAACATCTGTCCTGTGTGCATGGGATTGCCAGGTACGCTTCCAAGGCTCAACAAAAAGGCTGTCGAAAAAGCAACGATGATAGCTCTTGCACTAAATTGCAGCACTCCCGCAAGGCTTGGATTTTTCAGAAAAAACTACTTTTATCCAGATTTGCCAAAAAACTTTCAGATCACACAGCTTAACATGTACGGTCCTACAAGCATAGGAGAAAAGGGGAAAATAGACATAGAGGGCAAGGAAATACGCATAAGAAGGATACAGCTTGAAGAAGACCCAGGTAGGCTCATCTATGAGGGTGCATCAGAGAGAACCGCAATCACGCTTGTAGATTACAACAGGGCAGGAACACCGCTTGTTGAGATAGTCACCGAGCCTGATTTTGAGAATCCAAGACAGGTGCGCATATTTTTGAATATATTATCTGACCTACTTGCAAATCTTGGTGTATCGGATCCTACGCTCGAGGGCGCAATGCGAGCTGATGCAAATGTGTCAATTGAAGGCGGCTCAAGAGTTGAAGTAAAGAATATTGGCTCATTTTACGATTTGGAAAAGGCAATCCATTTTGAGCTGACACGGCAGGAAAGCCTTAAAGAAAGAAACATCCCAATCATACAGGAAACAAGGCACTGGGATGATAGGAGAAAGATAACAATATCTTCAAGAACAAAAGAAGAGGATGAAGACTATCGTTATGTGTTAGAAGGAGACATACCGTGGGTCGTAATGGACAAAAACTTGATTGAGTCATGGAAACGAAAAATGCCGGAAAGTATAAGCTCAAAGAAGCACAGATACATCACAAAATACGCCATACCACCGCAAGTAGCTGACGTACTAGCTTCAGACAAGTACTACTCTGACCTGTTTGAAGATGCGCATGATGAGTCAAACGCAAAAGAAGTAGCAAATCTGATCACAACCGATCTTATGGGTCTTGTCGATACACGTGAAAAAAAAGAACGGTCAAAGATAACTGCAAAACATCTCTCCGACCTTGTAAATCTAATCCGTGGCGGTAAGATCACAAGAACGTCAGCAAAATCAGCATTACAAGAAATGGTCAAAACCGGTAGGCCTGCAAGCGATATTGTCTCCGATGTGGGACTAGGAAAAATATCCGATGAATCCGAGCTCAAAAAGATAATCGAACAGGTAATACTAGAGGAACCAATTGCCGCACAACAGGCAGTTGAAAACCCGCAGACGATAAACTATCTTGTCGGCAAAGTCATGCAAAAAACCAAAGGAAAAGCGGATCCTGCAACCACACTGAAACTGCTTAAAGAAAAAATCGGCACGATATGAGCAAGTTTGACATTGACGCTGATGAGGCAGAGATTGCTCGCATAATGTGCAAATTGCCAGAATTTGCATGGCTTGAGAGTGCAGAACTGCCAAAAATCAGGCACGAAATCAGACATAAAATATCTGATATTTTGCGCCAATACTATATTGAGAATACTCAAAATGCAAAGAAATCATGGACTGAAAAGTTCACAAACGCCGGAATTACAGAAGATGATGGAAAGTCAGCAATAGCATGTGCAAGAAGACTTGGAATTGATATCAGTTAAAATTCATTTAAATGCAATTACAGTATAGAAGTGATCGCTTGTCATATTTTGTGTTTGTTCCGACAAAAAGTCAATTTGAAGAGTCTAACATATATCGATTCATGAAAAAGCACGGAATTACCTCGCTTGAGGATTTGCAAAAAAAATCTTCGTTTGATGTAGGCTGGTATTGGGACGCTGTAAATGAGGATGTCGGTATTGTCTGGGAAAAAAAATACCACACAATTTATGATGCAAGAGATGGCAAACCGTTTGCAAAATGGTTTGTTGATGGAAAGACGAACATCATAAATTCCACAGTATCAAAATTTGCAAAAAAATCTCCCGATAAAATTGCATATTATTTTGTATCAGAAGACGGTAATGAAAAGAGTATTACGTATAAAGAGCTAGAAGTACAGACTAACAAGCTTGCAAACGCGTTAAAAAAAATTGGTGTAAGAAAAGGCGATGTAGTTGCAATATACATGCCGATGATATTTGAGGCAATTTTGGCAATTTTGGCAAGTGCAAAGATTGGTGCTGTGCAAACTGTAATTTTTTCAGGATACAGTACTGATTCTCTACGAATCAGATTGCAAGACTGTAACGCCAAAGTGCTTTTCACTACTGACGGATTCGCACGAAAGGGGAAAAACATCTCACAACAGGAAATAGTAAGTGAGGCAGTCAAGAATACCTCAGTAGAACATTTGATCGTAGTGCCGTACAAAAATATTGACAGATATGAATACGCGTACAATATACTTGATTATTCAAAACTTGTCTTGGAAGAATCTGAATCATGCGATGCTGAAATCATGGACTCTGAAGATCCTCTTTTTATCTTGTATACGTCGGGTACTACTGGCAAGCCAAAAGGTGTCATACACACGCATGGCGGCTTTTCAGTGTACGCAGGACACCAGGCAGCCTATCTGATTGACCTCAAAGAGACAGACACGCTTTTTTGGCCTGCAGATATTGGCTGGATAACAGGCCAAACATGGAATGTATATGGCCTTTTAATCGTAGGGGCCACTGCAATCATCTATGATGGTGCAATAGATTGGCCGGTTCCACATCGATTATTTGAAATCATACAAAAGTATTGTGTAACCGTTTTTGGTACCTCGCCAACTGCCGTCAGAATGTTTAGAAAGTACGGCGTTCAGCCAGATCAATTCAAGATTGATACATTAAAAAATATCCCGACTACTGGGGAGCCAATAGATGAGGATTCGTGGTGGTGGCTTTACGAAAAAGTTGGAAAAAAAAGGATACCAATCATGAATTTGGCAGGAGGCACTGAGATCGGAGGCGCGATGTTATCTGTCTTGCCAGGCATGAAACTAAAACCAACTACAGTAGGTATGCCTTGTCCAGGATTTCATCTTGATGTAATTGATGAGAAAGGCAATTCAGTACGCGGCGTTAAAGGATTTCTTGTAGTAAAATCACCATGGCCTGCAATGACAAGGGGCCTGCTAAATGATAACCGGAGATATCTTCAAACATATTGGAGTCAGTATGGTGATGTCTGGTTCCACGGCGACTATGTTCTTGTTGATGAAGATGGCCTGTGGTACATGTATGGGCGAGTAGACGATGTGATCAATGTTTCTGGACACAGGTTAAGTACGGTCGAAATAGAAGAATGTGCAATTTCACATCACTTGGTAAGTGATGCTGCCGTAGTGTCAATTCCAGACGAAATAACTGGAGAATCAATAACGGTGTTTGCAGTTGTAAAAGATCCATCAAACATGCGGATTCAGAATGAGATATCCGAAGTTATTGCAAGCAAGATAGGAAAAATAGCAAGACCAAAGATTGTCTTACTCGTATCGGATTTGCCAAAAACAAGAACAGGTAAAATAATGAGGCGAGTTTTGAGAGCCAAGCTTCTCGGACTACCACTTGGAGATATATCGCCGCTTGAGAATCCGGGTATCTTGGATGAGGTTCCTACTTTAGCGTCCTAGTTTTTTAATTTCCTGGGCGACAAGCGGCAAAAATGCCCCAACATCAGTTACTATTCCAAGTGCCTGCCACGTACCCCTATCCATTAGTTTGGTTACAGTCGGCTGGTTGATATCAACTACTATTACCTTGACGTTTGCAGGAATCATGTTTCCTGTGGCTATTGAATGAAGCATTGTTGAGACCATTATTACCATCTTTGCGTCTTTGAGTATTTCCTTGTATTTTTTCTGGGCAACTGCAGTATCCGTTATCACATCTGGTAGAGGTCCGTCATCACGGATAGAGCCGGCAAGCACGAAAGGCACCTTTCTTTTAACACATTCATACATTATCCCCTTTCGTAGTTTTTTAGTTCTCACCATATTCGCAATTGAGCCTGCTCTGAAAACAGAATTGATTGCCTCCATGTGGTTTCTATGCCCTTTGACTGCAAGAGAGCCATCATGCACGTTCATTCCAAGCGAGGTTCCAAGTGTAGCATACTCTATATCGTGCACAGCAAGTGCGTTGCCTGCTAAAACGCCATCAATGTATCCAAGACGGATTAATTCTGCAACAGAGTCGGCTGCCCCAGTATGTACTATTGCAGGCCCACCTACTATCACTATCTTCCCGTTTTCTTTTTTTGTTTTGTAGATATCCTGTGCAACTTTTTTTGCAATATGCTGTGTCGGGCGCTCACTAGAACTGCTACTTCCCATGAATTCAAATACATTAGATCCTTCCCTCGGTCTTTCAGGCGGAATTATTTTCACGCCTGTTTCTCCGACAACTATCATATCACCTTTTTTTACTTCGCGAATTGGAGTGCACATTGCCTTGCCGTTTTTTACTACTATGCACTTGTCCATCATCATTCCATCTACGTTTACCCACTTGCCGTTAAGAAATATCTGAGTGGTATTGTTGGTAGTACTGTAAAAATTCTCTGGCATCACCATGTCCTTTGGGGCAGCTTTGAGCACCACCTGTTTTCCCACGGTAGGCGTAGCGCCAACACGGTATACGTGTTCTAATATTTTGTCAAGGTGTTTTTGATCTTTTCCTTGAATTTGCAGTCTTGCGTAACTAGAGTCTTTTTTCTTCTTACCAACTTTGATGTCAAGTACCTCAAATTCTCCTCCCAAGTCCATCACGACATCAAATATCTTTGTAAGTATCATAGAATCAATCAGGTGTCCACTAACTTCGATTTCAGATGAATATTTCATTGCAAGGTTATTTCCTATCTAGTTCTTAAAATCTGTTGCATGTAGAATATTTGACACGTGTTTGAGTTCGTTCACACTGGAAGGATGACCTTGCCTTTGAATTCCGGAATGCCGTCCTTTTGGAACTGGCTCACAAGCATGTCCTTTTGTTCTTTTGTCACCCCCTGTACAATCGTTTTCGAAAATCCGTCTTTATCACAGAGCGAGACAATGTAGCCGCTTGTATCAGTAAGTACAAACCCGCTTGATTCATCCACAATGGCGTAATAGTTTTCCTCACCGACCGGTTCCCATGTGGATGATTTGGTGTCACGTAATGCTAGTGCAGGCATTGCTCTATTGTTGGTTATTTTGTTGAGATATTCGCGCGATGCGGCGACTCGTTTTTGCCCCAGCTTTAATGCTTGAAAATACTGCATTAGATCAGATCCGAAAACTGATTATTAAAATCTGGCGTGGTCAAATTATTATATTCACAGGATTGACGGTGTATGTGCCACTGTCAAACAATGTCATAATGCACCTTAACGAAATAACAACGCAAATACAAAACAAAAAACTGCTTTCTGAAAACGATGAGCAGCTAATACGTGGTATCTTTAACAAAATACTTGAGCAGGGAGAATGGTACGACGTAAACGAAATAGAGTCATGGCTTGAAAATGAGGGAACGTGGACGCATAAGCCTACAATAATTCGCATAACCAATATCTCCCATTACATACAGACGCGATTCCAACAAAGACCGGCCAAGCTAAAGATGTTATCTGATGACGAATGTGGATGTGGATAAACGCTTAAAATAAAAAAAGAACTAGTACTAGAATGACAAAATCTATTCCAGATGGTTTTTCCACCATAACTGCGAGTCTAACTGTAAAGGATGCTTCAAAAGCAATAGAATTCTACAAGAGTGTATTTTCGGCTCAAGAGATTCACCGATTTGTCGGACCAGATGGAAAAACCATCATGCATGCAGATCTCAAAATAGGAGACTCTATTCTTATGCTAAATGACGAAATACCGCATATGAACTGCAATTCTCCAAAGACCATAGGAGGTACTGGTAGTGCAATATACTTGTATGTTGAAAATTCAGACGATGTGTTTGGAAAGGCAGTTGCGGCAGGGGCGATACCTATAATGCCAATAATGGATGCCTTTTGGGGGGACAGATGTGGAAGCATAATCGATCCTTTCGGACATGCATGGACGATTGCAACTCATAAAAAGGATATGAGTGTGGATGAAATAAGAAAAGTCGGGGCTGAGGTATTCAAGCACGTGTGTCAGTAAACGACTTTGAGGCTAGCTTGATATCTTTTTTGTAAAGTCGTTGATGAGTGAGTCATCAAAGTTGATTGTCTTGTTTTCTACTAACGTAGCTATTTTTTGCCAGTCACTTGAAGTCATTTTCTTTGTTTGCATTAGGCCACCTGTAATCAGTATGTTCAGCACTGTTGAAAGACTCCAATTCTGATCAGTTTTTTCGATCAGACGCGCTTGGATTTTTCTTACCTTGGTTTCAATTTCTTTTTCCAGCGTGATACTTTTCTTACTTTTTGGCGATGTTGTTGATTTTACCATGCTAAAAACTCAGACCACAGTTATAAAAATCCAATCTGCCAAATATGGAAATACAAATACAGACCGAATCAACCTATGTTTGTATTTTTTCCAGTAATTTTGATATTATCTGACTGTTTTCCTTTCTTTGCTCAAGAATTTCATCCAGTCGCCTCTTCTCAGATTCCCTTTTCTGCTCACTTGCAACTATCTGAAAATATTCCTCATCCAGATTGTTGTTTGCCTGAAGGCGTTTTATTATCTCAAACAGTACTCCTATCAGCTCGTTTTGGGCACGAATGAGATCATCTTTTTCATGCGACATTAAGACTATAACAGGATAGAAGCTTGTAAATCTTACAAATCTGGAATGAATCTGGCAAGCGTACTGCCTGAGATTTCACTCCTTGCCGATTCGAAAAATGGTTGCAGTTTTTTCTTTGAATATATTTTTGCATATACTTTTGCCTGTAGTGCCATCTCAAGCTTGTCTATGCGATGCACAAATACTGATTCTTTTGTGGTTTTCTTTTGGTATTCTTGCCACAGTTGCCAGTAATCTTTTTGTAACTTTTGCGGAAGAGTTTTGAGGATTTTTTTCATAGCGTCATTTTCAAGTCGAATTTTTTCTGGCTTTGTTACTTGATTTGGAGTCAGATCTCCTACAATGGATTCGGCAAGATCATGCAATATCGTCATCTTGACTATTTTGAGCGTATCAAGATTCTCCTCGTCGGCTATTGCCATTGCGATTGCTGACATTGCAAAACAATGCTCTGCCACGGATTCCGGATTCTTCATGGCCAGCCTGTCTTTCCAACCTTGACGCTTGATTGTTTTTAGTTTCAGAACGGCATTGAAGAATTTGGCAGGATCAGTATTTTCTTGTGTCGCCCTCAAGTAATCCCGAACCATGATGAATTCTGTCTATATGTTTTGAGAGTTCTTCTTTGGTGGAGAATTCTGAATCGCAATATGGACACGATACTTTGCTCATAGTTAAGCTGGTATTGAGAATCTATTAAACCAATCGTACCGAAAAATCAATTAAACTGGGGACTCAAACATGCATACTTGAAAATATATACAAAGACTGGAGATGACGGCACAACTGGACTCCAAGGGGGAGAACGTGTACTAAAATCAGATTTACGCATACGTGCATATGGTTCAGTTGATGAGATCAATTCATGTCTTGGCATAATTCTTGCATCTGGAACAGAATCTGACATTACAACATTACTAACAAGAATACAAAATGAGCTATTCGTAGCAGGTTCTGATCTTTCAAATCCCAACCTTGCCGATTCTAGGACAAGAGTTACATCCGAGATGGTTATAAGACTGGAATCTGACATAGACAAATTTGAAAGCGAGCTTGCCCCGCTTACCAACTTTATACTTCCCGGAGGGCACAGAACTGCAGCCTTTGTCCATCTTGCAAGAACAATAACACGAAGAGCTGAAACTGAGGTAGTAGAACTATCACAGCATACGGACCTTAATCAGAATTGTCAGAAATATCTTAATCGCCTATCTGACCTGCTATTCGTACTTGCGCGAGTAATAAACAAACGGAACGGTACGCCAGATACAATATGGAGACCGTAAACCGCAACACGGTAGTAGCTCGCCAGCCCTTATGACAAGCATACCAAAAGACACTTTAACTCCTCACTTAGAAAAAAATCGAGCCAAGGTAGCTCAGCCTGGGAGAGCACTCGGCTGAAGACCGAGCTGTCGTGGATTCAAGTCCCACCCTTGGCACATTTTATTTTATTATGCAAGTCTTATCAGATCTCGAGTGATGCCAATGTCATTATTTGTCCAAAACACAGAAAATCGTCATGATAAGTAATATTTTAATACATGATAATATCCTCATGAGAAAGTCACTTGGCAAAAAAAGAAGCAAAATCAAAAAAAGACGATAAGAAAAAATCAACCCAGAAAAAGCAAACTAAAGAAAAAAAATCAAAAAGCAAAAAATCTAGTGAAAGCTTTGCTGATGATGGTATCGTCATAATAGATGAACAGATTCAAGAAGACAAGGAAGCCGAGCTTGAAGCCAGAAAGGCATACCTAGAAGAAGCAAGATCTCAAGAAGTGGAAGACTAAAGATTTATCCGCAAAAACAACCATTACTATGTAATGCAGGCATTATGTCTTATCAATATAAAGCCCGGAAAGACTGACAGAGTACTGGAAGCATTAAGGAAAAAGCGTAAGCTGCTCAAAGAGATCATGCCGGTAACGGGCAGGGCCGACATCTGCGTTCTCCTCCATGGCTCGATTGATGAAATAAACAATATGGTTATTGATTTTAAAAAGATCAAGGACATTGTAAGCACCGAGACTCTAATAGAAGTGGAGGTAAACATGGGATGGTAAAAGCAATAGTCTTGGTAAAATCTCCAAAAAGGCTTATTGCTGCAAAGCTTGGCAAGCTGCCTTTTGTGTATAATTCATTTCCAGTAAGCGGTCAATTTGACGCGGTGGCTTTAATCAATGTTCAGGATCTATCTGAAATTCGCCAAATCACAACAAAAATCCAAAATATACCGGGTGTAGAACGGACAGAAACCATGGTAGAACTACAATAAAGCATTTAACAGTGTAGCACATAATCATCATGTGAATATAAAACGAGTTGGAAATGTAATTCTGGCAGTAAAAGACTTGGACAAATCGGTAGAATTCTACCACAACATACTTGGGCTTCCAATAAGGAATCAGAGGAGGACATGGGTAGATTTAGGCCAGAGCGGAGCAGCAATCAGTCTACATCCTGCCTCGCTAACTGCAAAACATATAGGAAACTCACTTGAGAATGGCATAGTCATTGGTTTCGTAGTTGGCGATGTCAAATCCGCAATAGAGGAGCTGAAATCAAAAGGCGTCGTCATATATCGTGACGTAGTAGAAAGAGAAGCTGGCAAAAACGCAATAGTGTTGGATCCAGACGAATACATGATCTCGCTGTTCGAGCCATCATTTGCTGATAAAGACCAACAAACTACTGGATATCACGGGTTTACTCCAGCCTAGATAATTCCCTTCACTTTTCTAATTATTTCATCCAAAGACTTTGTTTTCGGCTCTACTGATATGTAATAGACTACTTTTGAATCAGGAATGCAGATAATGGTTGCTTTTTTATGCTGGATTGTTGCATGTTCAAAAGGACCAAGAGCTCGCGATTGGGACTGTCTTAATGTAATTAGATTGGAAATAATGAAAAACTCGTTTTTTGCATCTTCTTGTTTTAAGAACGGTAAAAGCCCGGGACGTATTATTCCAGTAAGTGTTCTTCCGTATTCGTTTATCACGCCAGCATAACGGACCGATTTTGAAACCTCAAGTATCATCTGGCACTTCTTGCGGTATTGAACTACTGTGTCTCTCCACTTTTGCTCAGGAGTTTTACTCATCACTAAGTGATGTAAACAAAAGTTAAAAGAGTTTTTGATTTGTAATCTCAGACGTGGCTCTTGCCTTTTGTTATCTGTTCTAGGCGCTTTCTCAACTCAAGATTCTCTCTTTTGAGCTTTTCATTTTCTTCGGCCACAGTTATGTCGACTCTGTTGTCATACATTGGGTGGCCTGGAGGAAACACTGAAGAGTTCATATCAAAGAGACTTGATGCATGCCGCAGATACATTCTGCCAAAGTCGTTTAGTCTTGCAGAAAACAATGGATTTTCTTTGAGTATTTTCTCCTTTAACTTGGCAGGATGAGATGCCATACCTTGCGATATACCTGCAGATGGAGGATATCTATGAAATCCAAATAGCCCAAACCCAAATGGGTAACCATGCATGTCCATAAATGCCTTCATCTCTGTAGGGTCCATACAGACAGTATTGTGCAAGAGTATTTGTGCCTTAGCCTTGTGCCTAAAATATACTGGTTTGTAAAGTCAGAGTCATTTTTTATCAAATTGAGCTGATCGCTGATCCTTATAGCGATCAGCGATCGAAATCAAGTATGATTGGATTAGACCTGAAGCATTGCGTAAAATGCAAAAAATGCATCAATGTCGGCGAGTTGCATAAAATTGTCATGTATGTTGTGCAAGAAAAATTCACCGACCACCATTATGAGCACATAGAATGTCCAGACAAGTTCACGGTTTAATCCACATATGCGTAGACTGGATACAGATCACCTGTTGAGCGTCGGTATTTCCATTCATTATTCTTCCAGACCACTTTCTCAAATGTAGATTGTATTGATGGATGTATTCTCGTATACACCTCATCTCCTATCAATATCTGATTTGGTTTTGCCATATTCTGTATCTTTGCAGCTATATTCATTGTTGGCCCCAATATGTCTACGTGTGATTTTTGTGCATCGGAGCCATATCTGACTATCATATTTTCTCCATAATCAATACCTACCTTGATTGCAAGATCAGGATAATCATACTGATTAAGGATTGGGTTGATTCCTTTCTGTATTACCGATATCATTGACTTGCCGCAAAGTACGGCATTGTCTGCAGGGGCAAGCTGGTTTTCCTCGGCAGGAAAGTATCCTATCACGGCATCGCCTACAAATTTGAGCACATAACCGCTATGCTGACGTATTGTAGACGCCATCTCTTGCGCAAAACATGTGATAATTATTGCAACTTTGTCTTCGGGTAACTCTAGCGCGATATTTGTAGAGCCGACAAGGTCAACATATAGTACAACCATCTTCATTCTAGATGAGACGTGTTTTCTTAGAAATTTGTCTGATTCGTCTGCGGCTGGAGAATATTCGTATCCACTCTTTAGCGCTCTCCATACACGGTTCTGGGTTTGCTTGATCAAAGTTTCCGAGTCAACCACCCTCTGAGTCGGCTGGCTGAGCATCATGTCTATTATTCCATAGTCTTTTTTTGTCTTGGTTTGTTTTTCTGGTAAACTATCATTCTGGCTAGGATTGTTTTTAGTATCACTCATTTTATCAAACACCTAATCTAGGGGAAAACTGACATCGCAGACAGGACACTTTGCACGCCTGCCTTTATAAGCATCGTCGTAATACTGAACTACTTCGACCTTGCAAATTGTGCAAAGAATTCTTCGTATAGACATATCAAGTATCATACGCCTGTTTTGTATTTAAGAAATTAGAGTAAATCCTGCCTAAATTCGGTATAAAATCTGCCCGGCATTAGGATTTTTAGGCTCAACTACGGGTGGCTTTTGTGCGACTTGGAACCAAGACGGCCGATGACTTTTTTGGTGCTTTGGCTGAAAAATCAGATAAAATAAGCAAATTATTTCAAAAGCGTATAGAGTCACTTACAGAGCCAATTAAGACCAAGGTAATGCTAGGAGACACAAGCATCATAGATCAGACTACTTTTGATCCCTCAAAGACTGGAGAGTTTTACGAATGGATTCTCAAGACAATGAAAGACTGGGAATCAGATGGCGTCTCACGTACTGCGGAAGAGGACCTTCGGCGTGTATTCGTCAAGCTGGAAAAAAGGATTGGAAACTATCTGCTTCTCTGGCACATGTCGTTACAATATCACGCATTGCTTTATTACAAACCAGACAGCAAAGTGCCAAAGATACAAAAAGAGCTTGCAGACCTTTTGGACGGTACCAAAACCAAGGAAAAAGAGCTTGCAGACCTAACTGACAGCATAATAAGAGAAAGGCTCGAAGCAATTGGATATAAAGACATTGATGAGCAAAAGTTATTCGAAATCCTATTCAATGAAGATGGATTTCGTGAGCAGATCGGTCAAGAAGTCAGCAGCAAGACCGATTTTGATTTTAAAGCAAAGGAACGGCGAAAGGTTGAGCTCTTCAACGAGCTTGACAGTTTGCTGGTCGAGACATATCAGACCACGTCTGTTCTAATCGATGAGAATAGACTGGTAACAGGCGAAGAAGGCTGTATATGTACATTCGATCTTGATTTTCTAAAAAAAAATACAAGAGTGGCAATATTTGAGCCAAGAAGAGTACCTGAAAAAACAAAGCATGAAATACTTGATTCACTGGATGAAATAATCAAAACACTGTCAACCTAGGAAATTTTTATATTCTGTTATGTAAAGAAAATAACAAAAATAGTCAAAGGACCGCGAACTAAAGTGACTCTAGTTCAAGGGGAGAACGGACCCTTTGACTAATTATGTACGATCATCGTCAATATATTTAAGGTTATCCAAGTGTGTGAATTTCTTACACAAATTAGTCATAAAATGACAAAATTCATGCAGGATTTACACAAGAAATTAAATAGTTGACTGGCTGCGATCAATTCTAATGACTCCTACATACGATGATATTGTAAAAAACAGAGGTTCGTATGGCAAGGTGGTCAGAAAGACGCCACTACATTACAGTGAAACGTTCAGTAGAATGTCAGGCTCTCATGTTTACCTAAAAGCAGAATTTCAACAAAAAACAGGATCATTTAAGCTGAGAGGCGCATATGCAAAAATAAAATCACTTTCCAATGAAGAGAAAAAAAATGGTGTCATTGCGGCATCTGCTGGTAACCATGCACAGGGTGTTGCTTATGCATCAAAGCTTGAAAAGATACCGTGCACGATAGTTATGCCAATCACAGCATCACCAGCAAAAGTTGCTGCAACTAGGGGGTATGGTGCTAAGGTCTTACTCCAAGGCATAAACTACGATGAATCTTGGTTGAAAGCCCAAGAGATCTCAAAGAAAACAGGAGCCAAAATAATTCACGCGTTTGATGATCCTCAGATCATCGCTGCAAATGGGGCAATTGGACTTGAGATTTTAGAAGACTTGCCAGATGTAGATGAGATATATGTTCCCATAGGAGGCGGCGGTCTTGCAGCTGGGATCTTGCTTGCAGTAAAAAAACGTAATCCAAAAATCAAGGTAATAGGAGTGGAGTCAAAAGGGTTTCCTGCCATGCGCAATTCACTAAAGGCCGGAAGACTGCAGGCAGTGAAAGGTACGAGAACAATAGCGGATGGAATCGCAGTAAAAACTCCAGGTCGACTTACATTCAAGATAATTAACGATCTAATCGATGACATAGTTTTGGTAGACGATACACAGATAGTCAAGACTATGTTTTTGTTAATGGAACGAGCCAAGATGGTAGTTGAACCTGCAGGTGCAGTAACACTGGCATATCTGCTTGATGTAAAGCCATCACCAAGCAAGAAGGTAGTTCCAATTCTCGGTGGAGGAAACGTAGACATGTATCTTTTGGGACAAATAGTGGCAAAAGGATTGGCTGCCATGACTAGGATGATAAGAATATTCATATTGCTAAAAGACAAGCCTGGAGCCCTCAAAGAAGTGGTAGATGAAATTGCATCACTCAGTGTAAACATAGTAGAAGTGGTTCATGACAGACTAAGCTCGAACATAGATGCTGGAACAGCAGGCGTTACACTAAGTCTTGAAACAGAAGGAAAAGAACACGCTCAAAGACTAATATCACATTTGAAGGCAAAAAACATCCAGTTCAAAATCATGCCATAGTGTTATCTAAATTTTTTCTGCACAAATTTTACAAGGCCTGTCTTTTTCATCTCGTTTGATTCTGAGATCACTGCTTGATGTTGTCTTTCTTTGAATTTTTTCAACTTGATTCTAATTTCAGGGTATTCGCTGCCTAGAATTTTTAATGCGTATAGTCCTGCGTTTGCCGCTTTGTTTATTCCAACTGTTGCCACAGGGGATCCATTCGGCATCTCTACTATCGATAGAAGTGAATCCATACCACCGAATGCAGAAAACTTGAAACGCTCCGATTTCTTTTCTGATTTATCGTTATACACCATGATTGGAACACCGACCACTGGGATCACCGTGTGGGCTGCAATCATGCCAGGCAGGTGTGCAGAGCCGCCAGCACCAGCGATTATAACTTTGAGTCCATTTTTTTCCGCATATTTTGCATATTCTTCAAGTTTTGTAGGTGTGCGGTGTGCTGATACTATCTGATCATCATGTAAGATTCCAAAATCATCAAGAATCTGGGCCGCACTATGCATCACCTTACTATCAGAGCTTGATCCCATGATTATTCCTACTAACGGCTTTTTTGGAACCATAGATTTCAAAAACAAAATGCTGCTTTTAACAATATCGAGGGAAAGCCTGCAAGAGGTCAAAATGTATGGATATGCGTGGAAAATTAACTATTTGTAGCCCATTTTTTGTTTGAATGGTGTTGACCAAGATTCTGGGCATAATAGGCGGAGGACAGCTTGGAATGATGCTGACTGAGGCTGCAAAAAAGATGCCTCAGTACATAAGCAAAGTAATCGTGCTTGATCCAACACCCAACTGCTCTGCAGTTCAAGTTGGGGCAGAACAGATTGTTGCGGATTTTAAAAACCCAGAAGCCATAATGGAGCTAGCATCAAAGGTCGACATACTCACATACGAGATAGAGTCAGGCGATAGCGGAATTTTAAAAAAAGCAGAAGAGAAAACTAGCATCAACCCATCCCCAGAAACGCTAAGAATAATTCAAGACAAATTTTTACAAAAATCATTTTTGCAGGAAAACGGAATTCCAGTCACAGAGTTTGTTTCAATAGATTCACTTGACGAGCTAAGAAAGAAGATTACAGGATTTGGATATCCGGCACTGCTAAAAGCAAGAAGAGATGCTTATGATGGCAGGGGAAACTACAAGATCAGATCCGAGGCAGATATGGAAAGAGCATACAATGGATTTATCGGAAAAACCATGATGCTAGAAAAATTCGTTGATTTTAAAATGGAAGTATCAGTCATTGCAGCAAGAAATACATCAGGAGAGATTGCAACCTATCCGGTAGTTGAGAACATACATGAAAATAACATACTACGAATGACAATAGCGCCTGCAAGAGTCTCCTCAGATGTTGCACAGAGGGCAGACAAGGTAGCAAAAAAGACCATGGAAGTACTTCATGGTGCAGGAGTGTTTGGTATAGAGATGTTTGTCACTAGAAATGACAAGATATTGATAAACGAGATTGCTCCGCGAGTTCACAATTCTGGACATCATACACTTCAATCATCAAAAACATCGCAGTTTGAGCAGCATCTGCGAGCAATACTCGGTCTTGAGTTGGGTGAGACGACTTTGCTTTATCCCACAATAATGTACAATATCTTGGGTCCTGACAACATAACTGGAAGATACAAAATTCCAGATCTACATATTGAGAACATGCATTTGAAAATGTATGGAAAAGCGGAATCAAAACCACAAAGAAAACTCGGACATTTTAATTTGGTTGACCAAGACAGGAAGAAAGGAATCGACGGCCTATTAAAAGAAATAGAAGCGATAAAAACAAAGATTGTAGTAATGCCAGCATAAGGCATAGCCATAAAATTTTGACAAGAAGGTTTCTGAAGCAAAACAAGCTAATATACTAGATCTGCAATCAAGTTGTAGGAATTGCATACTCGTGACGACCTTATTACCATGCTAAAGCATTTTGATCTTGAAGAAATAGATGCCAAGCTGTACATTGGTTTGTTGCAGATTGGACCCCTGTCTGTCGGCAATCTGGCTGCCAAGATGGATGTCGAACGAGGAAAGGCATACCGCTCACTTGAAAAGTTAAGAAGTATTGGACTCATAACAACGACACTTAGCAATCCTGTGATTTGTAAGCCGGTTCCACCTCTTGATGCTCTAACCAACATAATTCAACGAAAAGAAAACGAATTCATAACTATGCAAAAAATTGCGAACAAGCTTGCAGACGACCTCAAGGAAATAACAAGAAATACAGACCAAGTAAGTGCAGCATCAGTATCAGTCATTCAGGGCAGGCACAACATATACTCGAAAATTGGTAAGATAATACAAGAATCAAATTCCATTATCTACATTGTTACTACTGCAAAAGATCTAGTTAGGATGTATCATACTTCTATTCCTGAAAAGATAAAAATTTGTAAAGGCGAGGGCGGCGAAATACGTATAGTCACTGACAGTGACGATGCAAGCATGCTGTCAATAATATCCAAGCTTGGCGCAACCGAGATAAGAGTAGGAAAACTTCCATCAAAAAGCAGGATGATAGTAGAGGAGGGCAAGCACTTGATAATGTCCGGAGGAATAAATGAAACCATGGACATGAACGATGATAGCGATTCTGTGCTCGATAGTAACTCTGCAGAAATGGTGGAAAACATGTACAGTTTGTGTGAGCACCTATGGAAGCGTTCACGCGTAATTGAGCAGCTGAAAAAAATGTCAAAATGATGTCATGCATCAATGTTCAGGTAGGGCATTCAAGCTTGTCGTTAAATAAATTCAGAGAAAACCACATACATGCTGGACCAGTCTATTGATTTTATCAGAGTTACGATTGCGCTTGTGATGCTAGGCATTGCGACATCATCAGATATTAAAAAACGTGAGATAAGCGATATTGTATGGATAATCTTCGGAGCTGCCGGAGCAATCATGTTGATATTTTCAGTAGACATTACAGAAGACCTGTTCAAAGTCGGAATTGCTCTGATCGTTGCACCTATTGCGCTCATAATATGGAGAGTGGGCCTTTTTGGTGGTGCAGACGCCTTTGCTCTAATCGCGCTTGCAGTCATTGCGCCAGGTATGACAGTTTTCGAAGGAACCGTTACACCATTTACCACACTGACAAATGCCGTGTTATTATCCATAGTACCAATGTTAGTTAATGCAGTTAGAAACACCATACTTCTTGCCTCAAAACGCAATATCTTTGACGGATTTGAAGAAACCAAGGCAAGAAAGATATTTGCAATGTTCATAGGATACAGGGCTGCAAACCCAAAATTCGGATTCTCTATTGAAAGAATGCAAGGTAAAAAGAAAAAACTAAAGCTGTCCATTCAGCATGCGGAATCGACCCAATTTTGCGAAAAAAAGGATACGTGGATCACACCGGGCATACCATACATGATATTTATTGCCGCAGGATTTGTTGTGCAACTAGTTTTTGGCGACATACTGGCAACCGTTTTTGGTATTTTCTGATATTGTTTTACAAATTTGGTTTGTTTGATAATGACAAACACAAGATAATACCATTCATACGAAAACATATTTTAGCATATGTCCGGACAGACCAGTGATTTTGTAAAATTTTCCAATTTGACAGGCGAGGCCATAAACGAACTTGATCAGGCAAAAAATGAGATTGAAGATAGAAGCAACAAATTACGTGAGCTTGCAATGCAATCAAATGCTCGCTTTAATGAAATTTTCAAAGTTAATACTGAGTTAAAAGAAAAAATCGAATTCTTGCAAAACCTTGCATCCACCCTAAGTCTCAGAAACGAAGAGCTTGAAAAGAAAAACCAAGAGCTAGAAAAACAAAAAGCTGAAAATACCAGACTTGCTGCAGACTTGCGAAGAAATCTGGAAAAAGTAGTTCTTAAGGAAAAGGAAATCGAGATACAACGAGACCAGCTTGAACGACAAGTAAATGAAAAAACGGATGAGCTTCTAAAATCACAAAAGCTTGCCATAATAGGCGAGCTTGCATCAAGGATGGCACACGATCTTAGAAACCCGCTATCCACAATCAAGAACGTTGTAGAATTAATGGAAAATAAACAAAAGATCAGAATTGAGGAAAAACTGATGTATTATGGAAAACTCCACAGAGCAATAGAACGCATCTCGCACCAAGTTGATGACGTTCTTGAATATGGAAAAGCAACTCGTCTCAACCTCCAAACTGAAAACATAGCGAGAATGATAAATCAGATCATATCAGACGGTAATTTTTCACCAAACATCAAATTCAATGTAGAAAAAAGCGAAGTAAAGGTAAATGTCGATATAAGAAAGATGGAAGCTGTGTTTACTAATTTATTCATAAATGCAGCACAGGCAATAAATGAGAATGGCAGTATAACAGTACGAATACTAGACAATGGTCAGAATGTTATGATTGCTGTAGAAGATTCTGGCCCAGGTATACCAGAAGACGCATTACCAAAGATATTCGATCCGTTGTTTACTACGAAACAAACCGGAACTGGGTTAGGACTATCAATTTGCAAAAGGATTGTAGAGCAGCATGGTGGAAGTATTACTGCAAAAAACAATCCGACCACGTTCCTGATCAGATTGCCCAAGAACTTTTAGTCAGTGCAAGCAGAATTTGCAGCTGCCGTTTGTGTTGGCAAATATTGTGAATTTGTCTTTGGTAAACGTTATGTGAAATGACTTTATTTTGCTCTTGTAAAGAAAGTTCTTTTTGCCGTTCTCAGATATCTGACCAGATATGCGAATCAGATTGTTCTCAAGCAGACTACCTATCTTGCGATAAACAGTAGTTGACGGAATTTTTGTCTCGCAAGATATCTGGAGAGCTGACTTTGGTTGTTCCATCACCGTAGAAAGAATCGCCCTTGTATAATTGTCTGAGAATATTTCAAGGGCCTTTTGCTTTTTTTCGTCTTCTTCGATCACCACTTCACGCAGGATGTCATCTTGCAAGATTATTCAGTAATAATACGCGTATGAGGTTATTAAAAATATGTCCAGAGCACTTCCTAGTGCAAACAGATTTGCAGTACGACTTGTGGAATTTCTGAGACCAGCACGATTTATTAATTAATTAAAATCAGTACCGATCGTGGCATTAAAAGCAGCATTAGCAATGACCGGAGTAGCAATAGCACTGCTTGTAATATATGGTGCAGACGTTGCCGTTTCAAAAGGCGCTGAGCATGGATTCCTTCCATTTGATCATATGACTCGTGGTATGGGTCTTGGTGCTCCAGCTATGATCTTACCGATAATAGGATTTTTCATATCAAGAAAGGAACCATCCAAAACACTTGCAGTGATGCTCTTTGTTTCAGGTGTATTAATACTGGTTGGCGGTGCTGCATTTCTCTCAATGTCTCCTGCAGATGCAGAAACGTCACGAAATGTGATGGCCGAAGCAGGGCCACTATTTGCAGTAGGGGCATTTCAAATTGTGCTAGGTGCAATCAAGATAAGAAAATAACATGACATTTTGTGCAAAATGTAGCAAAGACATAGAAAAAACGTACGACTGCGAGCACACACACGAACAGCAATACTGTGTTGAATGCTATACTGAACTTCATTATTACCTCACAGAAGCACCAAATTGTTAGAGATTCAATCTTTCATTCAGTGGATAGCCTCACTGGTCTCAGAGTACCTGTATGCAGGAGTCTTTGCCGCGGCCGTGATTGAGACGGTGTTTCCGCCAATACCTACGATGGCAGTGTTTCCGTTTGCAGGATATATCGCATCCCAGAACAACATGAGTCTGATTGAGGTTATAGGCCTAGGCATTGCAGGTGGTACTGGGGCTACTATCGGCTCTACCGTCATATACATAATATGCATAAAGCTTGGTCGTGTCGCGCTGCTAAGATACCTAAGATATGCGCGAATCACCGACGAGAGACTTGCAAAAATTGAGAAATGGTTTGAAAAACACGGTGATAAGGCAGTATTTTTTGGGAGAATGGTACCAGTTATGCGAGAAATGATTTCCATTCCAGCAGGACTGTTAGGAATGAGACCAATGAAATTTCTCATCTACACCTTTTCCGGCTCTTGCGTGTGGGGCATCGCGTTAACCTTAGTTGGGTATTACTTTGGACTTGTCACAATCGACATAATTTAATTTCGTCACAGTTACAAGACACCATGGAAGCAGAATATACCAAGACGACAAGACCGGATCCGGATTCAGGAGTATACACTGACTATACGCTAAGCCGCAACACGATTTATTGTTGCGAGAAATTCCAAGCCTATTGTAAGAAATTTCCAAGCTGGAGTTATCAAGTAGGAAAATTCACCATAGTCGACTCGATAACCTACGACGGGAACGGACAGATCCCAATAGATTACTGTCCATTTTGCGGCAAGCGTATAAAATACAGGCAACGCAAGGACCAGCCAAAGAAAAGATAGTACACAGGTATTTGCAAGAATTTTAAACCCAGTCATCGTCGAGAATACGTGCAAGCACTGATTTTAGCAGGCGGTCAGGGAAGCAGATTAAAGCCAATCACAGACTACATCCCAAAACCGCTCATTCCAATTAACAATGTGCCAATTATAGAGTGGCAAATAAGGTATCTTAAAAAATTCAAAATTGAAAATGTTGTGATTTGTTCAGGATACAAATCAGAACAGATTCAGAACTATCTCGAGCATAAAAGAAATTTTGGCATAAAGATCCAGCATTCTGTCGAAGATGTACCACTTGGAACTGGCGGAGCCTTAAAAAAGGCAGCAAAGATCATCAAAGACAAGACATTTCTTGTTCTAAACGGCGATGTGATAACTACGATAGACATTACAAAACTGTACAAGACGCCAAACGCTATAGCTTTGGTAGAGCTCAGAACTAGGTTTGGTACTGTGGATTTTGACGGTATGAGAATAAACAATTTTAGAGAAAAAAAACGTGTGCAAAACATATGGATGAATGCCGGAATATACCATTTGGAAAAGAACATTCTAAAGGATCTTCCCAGAAAAGGTGCAATTGAGGACACAGTTTTTTTGGACTATGCAAAAAAAGGAATCCTGTCCGGCGTGTCGTTCAAAGACGCGTTATGGTTTTCAATAGACTCTCACAAAGATCTCGAAGAATGCTCGCATGCGCTTGCTTTCAAATCAATTAAGAAATGAGCAGCATGAAATTATCATACAGTCTTGGTTCACTCCTTTCCGTAAACGAATTACTGTTGTGCGCTAAAAAGACATCATATGCAAAACCTGAAGCAGTATGGGTTCCTGAAACGTGGGGCATGGAGAACTTTTCAATGCTCAGTGCAATTTCTCAAAACACATCCTCAAAAATAGGCTCATCAATAATCAACATTTTTTCACGAAGCCCTGCTCTGATTGCAATGGGGGCTGCCACGGTGGACACCATATCTGAGCAAAGACTCATCTTAGGTCTTGGTACAAGTAGTGTACCGATAGTTGAAGGGCTTCACGGATACAAATTTGAAAAACCACTCACACGAATGCGCGAATACATCGAGATAATCAGGCTCGTACTATCAGGAAAAAAAATAGATTATTCAGGGAAAATATTTCAGTTACGAGGCTTCTCATTACTTATCAAGCCACCAAGACAAGACATTCCAATTTACATAGCTGCCATCAACGAGAAAATGGTGGAACTTGCATGGGAGGTTGCAGATGGCACCATATTCTACCTGAGACCGATATCTGAAATGAAGCAAACCATCGCAAGGATGCAGAAAAAACGCGTATTGGATGTGGCATGTCAGTTCATTACAAGCGTATCCGATGATGAAGAGGTCGCTATGGAAAGGGCTCGGAAAACCCTAGCGTTTTATGTATCCGTGGGCGAGATTTACAGAAAATTTCTTGCAAAAAACGGGTTTAGAAAAGAAACGGATGCAATATTTCAAGAATATCAAAAATCAGGATTAAAACAAAACTATCAGATTGTAACAGATAGAATGTTAGAATCCCTTACAATATGCGGTACGCCAGAAAAGTGTCGTGCTCAGATAAGAACAGTATATGAGGCAGGCATAACACACCCGATAATCCAGTTCAACCCAACAGGGAACGTTGCAGAATCATTTGATCTATTTTTAAAAACATTCAGTGATGTGAATTGAGAGTAGCCATTGCAGGATATAGCACCACACGATTTTCACTAAATGATGTTCCAATCGAGAATGTTCTCACAGACGCCATGCGGATGATTTTTGAGAACGCCCCAAATCTTGAGCAAAAAGATATCGACACAGTTCTTGTATCCACCAATGAAAATAGAAAATATCTTGGCGCTGTGTTAGCAGAAATGGGAGGAATATCACCAAAAATAGCACATAATGTTGAAAGCCTTTGTAACTCGGGCACCAATGCGCTTGTTTCGGCATTCTCATACATAACATCAGGACTTGCTGATGTCGCACTTGTAGTGGGTGCAGAGAGATTCGACAGTCCGGGACAGGTTTTGGATTGGGATATAACAAGGGGCGAATACAACCATCCGATATTTTGGGCATCCATGTTTGCAAAGGCACACAAACGCAAATACGGGACAACCGATGAACAGATTGCCAAGGTATCTGCGATAAACCACGCTAACGCCAAGAGCAATCCAAATGCATACGTATCCAAAAACTATACACTTGAAGAAATCATGAACTCAAAGAAGATAACCGAGGACCTAAGATTGCTGGACTGCTCAAGGCCGTGTACGGGAGGTGCCGGAGTACTGCTTGTCTCTGAGAACATTGCCAAAAAGATTACCGATTTGCCAGTTTGGGTGTCAGGTATAGGACACAGAACGATCTCTGCGAGCTTTGCAAAAAACGATCTTACAACGCTAGAGTCAACAAAAGATGCAGCAAATCAGGCACTAGTGATGGCAGAAGTCAGCACAGAACAAATAGATGTGCTTGAAGTACATGATGCATTCTCAATCTGCGAGATAATGATATTGGAAGATATCGGTATTGTGGAAAAGGGCGATGGTGGAAAGTACACGTCCGAGCTATACAGCACAGCAAGCAAGAAGGTGAACCCAAGAGGCGGTCTTATAGGCAGCGGACACCCGCTTGGTGCGACTGGGCTTGCACAAGTAGCTGAGATTGCACAACAGCTGCAGCAAAAGGCTGGAAAACGTCAGGTAGAGGGAGCAAAAATAGGTCTTGTTCACAACATGTCAGCTGCTGCCACCTCTTCCACAGTACTGGTGCTAAGTTCATGAATCCGTTTGAAGAAGGGCTCAAAAATGGCAAGCTTCTTGCAGGCCATTGCACAAGATGCAAGAATATAGTGTGGCCGCCAAGCGAGTTTTGTAGTAGGTGTTTTGGTAGAACAAAATGGGATGAAATCAAAGAACATGGAATTTTGTTAGAATACTCATCAAAAGACGGAAAGTCATTTGGGATAGTAGAGTTTGGAACGATTCGTATGATGGGGACCATTTCTAATCCTGAAAGGGCAAGACCTGGGAGCCGTGTCAAACTAATAGAGTGTGGATTTGACAAGACTCCTCAGATCACGTTTTCTGTTATCTAGTCAATACTTGACTACATAGCTGGTAATATCACAATAACCTGTTTACTATAAGATGCGACAAACAAATTACATGGAAGTCAGAAATTGAAATCAGCACCAGATCTAAAAAAAACGGGAAAAACTAGCAAAGACAATAAAAAGATCGCAAGAACAAGAAGACAGCGAGGATACCACTGGGAGGACACGTTAGTAAAAAGATTCAATGGCCTTGAAGACTGGAAGGCGTTTAGACTGGGCTCGCCAAGTGTAGCCTTGCCAGACATACTTGCGGTGAGCACATCTAATAGCACGATTTTTACAATCGAGGCAAAATCGGGCACTACTAACTCGCTCGTTGTACCATACGACCAAGTTCAAAGGTGCATGAGGTGGGTCAATACGTTCGAGTTATACAGAATACGGAAGGTCATTTTTGCATTCAAATTTCTCTCAAAAAAGCGAATAGGGCTTGGCCAATACGAGAAAAGGGAATTAAGGGAATATTACAAGGTATGGGATGCATCATACGAGCCGGTTGATTTTGCATGTAATTATGACGGGACAACGTATCTTATCGGAGATGGGAAAAGACAGAGAATTGAGTTAAAAGACTACACTATGCCATTTAATGCAAAACATGCAAAGATGGGCAGGTTAGCTGAAATCCAGTGCCAACAGGCCTAGGCACGAATAATTCTTTAAATTACTGAGAGAAGATAATGTCAGTATGAGCTTTGAGGATTTTGTAGACGAACGAATGTTAGTAAGCCACAATGTGTTTGGCAACAAGGAAATGAAGATAAAGATACTCGAAGTCTCAGATGAGCACCCTCCAGTCCAGTGGAAGTTCGGGGACAGAGTCAAGGTAAACAAGATACTTGTAACGATAAAGCATCTTGGGACACAGCAGATTGAGGAAGGCGAGTTTGATATAGAGGCAATTGAAAAAGAGCTACGTGAGAGAAGCCATTACACTTCTACCAACAGATGGGTTTCTGTTAATGACATCAAAAATGGATTTGTGGTAAACACAAAACATTATTCCCTGATAAGCGATGCAGTGGCACTGGAATATATCACGTTCTAATGGAGCCGTAGATATTCTAACAGGCATCACACATAACATATGAGAACGAATCCGTTATTTCCTAGTGTCTTTTTTCTTCTCATATCCTGCAGTTTGTTTTTTGAGGCAGGCACGTATGCATATGGGCAAGAACATCTGTCTGAGCCTGAAATGCTCCAGGGCGGCAAGAATGTCTTAAAGATGATATTTTTAGACCTTGGAACAAAAGGCGAGTCGATTTTGGTTATTTTCCCAAACAACAGTACAATGCTAGTTGATGGTGGAATGCCAAGCTCATACAAGATATTAGAATCGATGCTAAAACAGCATGCAATATCACAGATAGACGTAATGGTAGGCACTCATGCAGACCAGGATCATATTGCCGGCCTGACACAAGTTCTTGAAGATCCTGACTTTGAGGTAGAAAAATTGCTCATATCCCATGTACCGAGTAACACTGCAACGTATAGAAAATTCCTTGAAAAAACAGCTGAAAGAGGCATTGTACCCCAAATAGTATTCAGCGGTCATGCAATAGATATAGATGATTTGGTAAGAGTTAGGGTTCTCAGCCCTCCTTTAGAAGGCATTTCAGAGGGACCAAATGCAAGCTTGTCGAATTCAAATGCGCTAGTGATTCTAATCGAATACGGCAACATCTCGTTTCTTCTGACCTCGGATGCTACGCATATGACTGAAAGATGGCTGGTTGATAGATACGATCTTGACATAGACATAATGAATGGACCGCATCATGGCTCAAAATACTCTAGCACTGACGAATTTATAGACAAAGTCACGCCGCAGCTAGTGATCTTTTCGGCAGACAGCGATAATGAATATGGTCATCCACACAAGGAAACAATCGAAAGATACACATCACGAAATATCAATTATCATCAAACAGGCACGGATGGAAATATAATAATAATGACTGACGGGACTGGATGCTCGCTTGTTTTAGCAAACGTTGAACAACCTTGCTATGCAGGCGTACAGACTGTTCCAGAATTCCCACTATCTGTTTTGATCTTTGCGGCATCTGTTACTTTTGTATTGATTGCAACCAAGTACAGGCATGCCTTTAACCGACCCCGAAGTAACAAATGAACATCAAGGGGCAAAAATCCAAGCGCAAACTATAAGAAAGTATACGGAAAAGACCAAATCATGATTACCAAGGAGATCTCAATTAATGGTACCGATTATCGTCTCACGCTAACTGATCAGCTAGTAAACCAGGTCAACAATCTAAAATCATTATACAGTGCAGCGTATGAAGACCCCGAAAGTTTTGAGCAGGTCAGCTCTGAGATTTCCACTGCCATAAACGAGATAGCTGCCCAGGCAGATCCCCCAGTACAGGATGATGACCTTGACGGATTCATTCAGGAAATAATCAGGACCGTAGACAAGAAAGAGGAAGAAATGCAGGAAGAGCTTACTGGAAAGCCGGCAAAATCGAAAAAAGAGTCAAAGCCAGAACCTAAGGCAAAATCTAAATCAAAAAAATAACACCATTTGAGCACAAAATCAGCAAAAAATATGCAGTTTTAGTTATATTCTAGAAAAGACAATGGTAATCATGCAAACTCATTGCGAATGTGGCATATGCGGTCATTATGAAGAAAAAGAGTGTATAGAAAAAGAATGCAAGTGCTGCATAAACTTCCATGTTCGTTCAGGTGCAAAAAAAACCCATTAAAATACTTTGTACAGTCATCTACACCAATGACAAAAATCGAAACAGTCATGGAATTTAAGAATGTCATACAGACAAATTTTGGCTTTATTGTAGTTTCAAACGAGCAGTCAAATACGGTGCATCAAAGCAGGTGTTCTACGCTTAATGACAAGTTTGCCGAGGTAGGCAACACGTTTCACTGGTTTGCCACAATTGCGCTAGCAGAAAAATCGTTCAAAACTACGGCATGCGATACGTGTAAGCCAGAATAATTTACGACTTGTAGCAGCTACAGCCTTTTGACCAGTGCCTTGAGCAGCCAAAGACTTTGTGGTCTTTGCATCCACATATGACACATTTTTTCTCTTTCAAGCTATTCCTTCTGCCTCAGAATCAGCTTGATGTGACCTATTAGGTTTTTCTCATCCAGTGCATCAAGTATGGTAAGTCGGAGGTTCTTCAATCGCAATGGATCCTCCGAGTATAGTAAGGACATTATTTCAATTTCCCTGAGAAATTCGTGGTTCTCAAGATAGTAAAATAGCGGAGACAGTATATGCTCATACTCTGAAAGATCGTCCTTGTTTGTTTGAAACTTGCTGCCTAGTGCCTGCAACAATCCTGTGATTTTTGCAATCTCTCTTTTTATTATATCAAGATCGCCTGGCTTGTCACGCAAGTTTTGCAACAATGTATGTGAGTCATCGATTTGTTTGAGAACTCCCCTTATGTACTCGTCAAACGATACCATTTTCATTGTCTTTACTCTCACCATTCAAAAAGCTTGGCTCATGCGGTTATGCATATCGGTTCAAATTTAAACTAGTGATCTATATTTTCAGAATAGATTGAATGAGAGTGCGTTCTTAAAGTGCATAAACCCATCCTGTGGTCTGGAGTATCCCATTTACTCAAAAAACATCGAGTGTGAAAGAGGACACCTGCTTGACGTAAAGTACAAAAAGACACCATCGACTGAGCTAAAGGAATTATTCTATACCAGAAGAAACCCGCAAGGAAGCATATTTAATGAAAGTGGGGTGTGGCGTTTTAGAGAGCTGTTAAACTTTTGCCAAATTGACACCTCAAATCAAGAAGAATGTTCAAAATATCTTGTATCACTTGACGGTGCGGAAGGAAGACAATCAAAACCATACCAGATGTCAAAGGTCGCAGATTTTGTTGGTGCAAGTCACAGTGGGTTGTGGCTGCAGCCAGAAGGGTACAATCCCAGCGGATCGTTCAAGGACAACGGTATGTCAACTGCAGTAACACATGCAAAGCTCATTGGGGCAAAAAAACTCATCTGTGCATCAACCGGCAACACGTCCGCTGCGGCTGCAATGTATGCGGCAAACGAGAATATGGAATGTGACGTGTACATTCCAGCAGGCCAGATTGCTCCTGGCAAGCTTTCGCAAGCATACCAGTTTGGAGCCCAGATAGTACAGGTGCAAGGAAACTTTGATGATGCACTTGCAAAATCACTTGACGATGCAAAACATCATGATGGGTATACTGTAAACTCGGTAAACCCGTTCAGAATAGAAGGGCAAAAAACAATCCCATACAGGGCTATAGAATACCTTAATTGGAATCCACCAGACTGGATTGTGTATCCTGGAGGTGCACTAGGCAACATATCAAGTTGCGGTAAGGCACTTATGGAGTTATACGAATGGGGATGGATAAAGAAAATTCCAAGAATTGCAGTCATAAATTCAGAAGGCGCAAGCACACTCTACGATTTGTATAACGGCAATTTTGAGGAAACAGAGCTTAGATGGAATAAAGGCAGCCCAGACACCGGCCTGATTGAAAGATACTACAAGCACCTTGACAGTAAAGGAATCAGGCCTAAGACAAAAGCAACTGCAATACAGATAGGCAGGCCTGCAAACATACTCAAAGGACTCAGAGCACTTGAGTTTACCAATGGCATAGTTGAAAAAGTCTCAGATGCGGAAATGATGGATGGTATGTCCATAGTAGGTCTAAATGGATTTGATTGTGAGATGGCATCTGGTGCATCTCCCGCGGGAATAAAAAAGCTCATAGAAAAAGAAGTAATCAAAAAAGACGATGTGGTAGTTGGGATATTGACTGGGAGGCAGAAGGATTCCAGTCTGCCAGTAGATTATCACAATAATCCGCAAAACAGATTTGCAATACCTCCACGTGGCTAGTCAGCAACATACCAATACGCTTTGCCTTAAATACGAAATAATTTACTGCTACGCTAATCCTTAAAAGACAGTCTTGGAAAAAATTAACATCTAAAAATGTGGTGGATACAGCAGTAGATGAATAACAAAAAGTGTTATTCAAATATGTTCTTGGGGAGAAGTAGATGGCAGATTTAACATTAGAAATAGTACTGCTTGCAATTCTAATTGGACTTTCTGCCTTTTTTAGCGGCCTTGAGGTAGCGCTGGTCAGTATCAGAAAATCCACAATTCTAAAACTGCTAAATGAGAAAGCCAAGGGGGCAAAAGCGTTACACAAACTAAAGAACAACCCAGGATGGATGATGTCAAGCGTCAACTTGGGGAACAACATGGTAAATGTTGGATCATCAGCACTTGCAACCAGTATAGCAATCAGAATTTTTGGCAATGACGGTCTTGGTATAGCAGTAGGAGTTATGACATTTCTCATTCTTGTCTTCGGTGAAATCACACCAAAGACATACTGTAATGCAAACGCCACCAAGATAGCACTCAGGTTCGCGCCAGTACTTTTAGCATTCAGCTATATTTTTTATCCCGTCGTGAAAATGCTTGAGGCAATTACTAAAGGCATAGTCAAGCTCACTGGGAGCAGCTACCTTCCTCCGCCATTAACGGAAGAAGAGATAAAGGGCGTAATCGACCAAGGGCTCACAGATAAGGCAATAGAACATGATGAGCGAGAGCTAGTTCACGGTGCACTGAAATTTGACGACACAGTCGTACGCGCAGTTATGACTCCCAGAACTAAAATGTTCACCCTGCCCGCAAAGATGATGCTCTTTGAAGCATTACCAATAATCAATCACAACGGGCATTCCAGAATACCAATCTACGGCTCAAACAAAGACGATATAGTTGGCTTTGTACACGTCAGAGACGTCCTAATAGAGCTGGAAAAGGACAACAAGATGATCCCACTACAAAAGATCTCAAGAGAACCAGTCTTTGTATCTCAGGAAAAGATGGTAAGCTCACTACTAAAGGAGATGAAAGGAAGAAAGACACACATGGCAATAGTAGTAGACGAATTTGGCGGAATAGAAGGACTTGTCACATTAGAAGACCTGCTCGAAGAGATCGTCGGTGAGATTGAAGACGAATCCGACATACCGCTTTTCGAGTATCAGAAAGTGGATGAGAACACCATAATAACTACAGGTGATATTGACATCAACAAAATAAACAAGATTTTCAAGACGAATGTGCCAGTGGGGGATAACTATGCATCACTTAGTGGACTGTTGCATGAAAAGCTAAAAGATATACCCCAAGAAGGCGACAAAATCGAGATTGACTCTCTTAAGATAACCGTCGAAAAAGTAACAAAGAACATGCCGGAAAAGGTCAGAATACAGAAGATAAAGAACTAGACTTTCTTTGCAAAGTATTCTTCTAGTAGTCGTTTCTTTTCTGCCATGTGGAACAGACTTTCTGTGTGAGCAAATGCTTCTTCGTATGGTTTTTGGAATAACATAGCTTGCATGAGGATATGGTTTTCAGGTATCACTATCCCCGTTTGATCATCAGAGTACATCATCTTCACGGTATCACCGATACACTCTAGCATATTTGCGTGAATGTGTATCATGTTGGTGTCTTTGAAGCTGAATTTCATTGATTCGGCTGCATCGCGAATTTGTTTTGTTCCCTTTGCAGTCCACAACGTCGCAACGCCATACTCATTTTTGAAAAGATCCAAGATTTCATCAGGTTTTGGTGCAATATCCTTGAACCGGATATTCATTATGTGCAGATGCATCTGTCTTGTAGGTACCTTGATGACTTGTAAAAACAGTGGCGTCTTTTCTCCCATGTAAAACTTTACGTCGTCCCCATGGTGTGGGTTAGGCGTCCATTCGATAGTGTCAGGAACTGTCTTTTCAGTCTGCTCTAAATCTGCCCATCGTCTGACAAGTATTCCATCAAAGCGAACTATTTGTGAGCCGTACTTTTCACGCAGAGGCTGGAGGATTCTTCCCATTCCAGTCACATTACAGCTTCCTTGCATTACGTGTCTTTTACCAAAGGCTTCCTTGTAGTTGACGCGTGAATTAAACAGTAAATCCGAGACACGCTCATCGCCAAAGACGGACTCGCCGCCTTGGTATATTGCCATGACATTCTTTGGTTCATACAGCTGTTTTTTGTTCACATATCCGGTGCCGCCAGGTGCTGCATCAACTACTAGATCGGAACTTGCTACTGCTGACTCGATAGTTCCTTTTATCTTGTAATTTTTAAAAGAGTCAATCTTTTTTTCAGGCACATAAACATCAAATCCTCGAGATATTGCGTCCTGAACTTTATCATCTGGAGAATATTTTCCCACGCCTACTACGGTAATCTCAGGATCGTCTTTGATAAACTGGGCAAGGCGACTTCCAATGGAACCATACCCATTGATAAAAACTCGCTTCATGTTTTCCACCAAGGTGTGGCATTTATTTAGATTATTGCTGGCCAGAACCATCCAGCGTCTTGATACTGGCATGCTCTTCTCTGAGCTCATCAAATTTCTTGACTGCTTTCTCAAGTCCTGCTTGAGTCTGTTCCACAGTGCCTTGTTTGTCAAGGATTGGCATCAGTGTAAAATATGCAAGGATTAGGAGACTTGAGAGTGCGGCAACGACTGCAAGATGCCATATTTTTTCAGACAATAACGGATTTTTGGCTTTATTTTAGATTAACTTGGTTGTGTTCAGATCGGTCGGACAGTAACTAAAGGGCTAAATCCACCTATGAATTGAGAAAAATCGATGACAATCCATGCACCCTCACTGGCAATAGGAGCTGTAATTGCAGCAGTCGCAATAATTGGCATCTTTTACGTGATGGAGGAAATGGCAAACGAAGCGGTGTTCACCACCTCCAATATAGAACAGTCAGAAGCAGAAAAGGAGCAAGATACACTGCGCCAGGAATCACCCCAAGCAATAACAATGTCAGTTTTGTATGATAATGGATCTCCGTATCTTGGAAACGCCGACGCTCCAATAACTATTGTTGAGTTTGGAGATTATCAATGCTTTTTCTGCAACAAGTTCTTCCATGATACCGAAGGCATGATTTATGATAACTACATCAAGACGGGTAAGGCAAAGATGATCTTCAAGGACTTTACCATAATAGGTCAAGACTCGGTCACAGCAGCTCATGCTGCACACTGCGCAGGCGAGCAGGAAATGTTCTGGGAATACCACGATACGCTATACAACAACTGGGACGGAGAGAATAATGGATGGGCCTCCGAGGAAAACCAGTACAAATTCGCACAAAAAGTGGGCCTTGATGAATCTGCGTTCAAAGAATGCATGGCAAGTGGCAAGTTCTATTCGCTCATAGAGGCAAGCTCAGAAGATGCAAGAAAGCTTGGCCTGACTGGAACTCCGGGGTTTTTCATAATAGGGGAGAATAATAGAATAGTTAGAATTCCAGGGGCTCAGCCGTACGAGGTTTTTGTCAACGTGCTGGAATCTCCAGAGCTTAAAAACAACTAGTTTTATTGCAATAAAAACACAAAGACTACATGGACTTTGAATGTGTTAAAGACTGTTCTCAATGTTGTATAGAAAGAGAGTACTACCCGTCAAAAAAATATGGCAAGATAGGAGTGCTTATTCTCCCAGACGAGGTGGAAAAAATCAAGATGCTTGCAAAAGAACATCATACTGATGTAAGAATATTGCCGCGCATAGGGATCTCAAACGGTGACTTTGGACCTGAAAAGACAATTGCATACCAGATGATGGGAATCGATGAGAATGGCAACACATGTCCGTTTCTTGACACAGCCTCAGGTAAAAGATCCCCTCATGGAGGTTTCCCATGCAAGATTTATCAGGATAGGCCACTTGCCTGTAGGGCCTACCCCGTAATAGAGGCACATCCGATTATGCTTGATGCAAAGTGCAAGTTTTGTCAACAGTGTGGCACTGCCGATGGTAATCTTGCGGACGAGAAAATAGCATTATTGAAAATAAAATCAGCGATGCCTACAGACGCCAAGAAGGTGTGGCGCTATGCCACGGGCATTGGCGAATATGTAGATAAAGGTCAGATCATGGAAGGTTGGATTTGCGATCCATAGTTGACAAATTCTATTGAATTGCAATAAAACTGTAAAACAGGTATAAAAATTTGTTCAGATGTATTCTTGTTATGCAAAATTTTTTAAATTTGTACAGAATAACACAAAAGTAGAACAGATTTAGCTAACAACCCTTATATTCAAAATTGCGAGGGGAAGCTCATGGCAGTAGGTATTGATGACATAGCATTGTTCATTCCAAGACTGTTTGTCGACTCGGCCGACTTTGCAATGGCAAGGGGATTGGATCCTGCAAAACTCAAGCAGGGGCTGGGAATCTCAAAGATGGCAATAGTTGATACCAATCAAGATCCTGCCTGCCTAGCTGCAAACGCATGCCTGAAGCTAATGCAGAGAAACAATCTTTCCCCTCATGAAGTTGGCAGACTGTATGTGGCCACAGAATCAGCACTTGATGAGTCAAAAGCACTAAATTCGTATGTAATAGGAATGCTCGAGCAAGTATATGGTGATGGCTCATTTGAGCACTGCGGAGGCATAGAATGTAAGTTTGCTTGCGTGTCAGGCTCGTATGCCCTATACGATAATGCCAATTGGATAAGGGCTGGAGAGTCAGAAGGCAAGTACGCCATAGTTGTAGTCTCCGACATTGCCAAATACGATATGGGTTCCAGTGGTGAATATACGCAAGGCGCAGGGGCAATTGCCATGCTTCTTAATGACAACCCAAGACTGATGCAGTTTGATCCCAAGGTTACATCGACGTCGATTAAAAATGAGTATGATTTCTACAGACCATTTGGAAAGGAAACACCGATTGTCCACGGCCAGTATTCCAATCTACTATACCTTATTCAAGTAAAAAAGGCATTTGAGGCATACAAGAAAAAGGCCCTTGAGACAGGCCTCATAAAGATTAGGGATGGCGAGACAATACTTGATCATATAGATTATCTGTGCATGCATCTTCCATACTCAAACATGGGTAAAAAGGCGCTTTCATATCTTCTGAGAAGAGAGTGGAGAAACCTGCCAAGATGGAAAAGAATCATAGAGCAGACAGGCATGGAGGAGCCAGTCCCGAAGGATCCACGTGGCACTATAGAGTCCATTCTTGCAGATGAAGAATACATGGCAAAGGATCACGAGTTTACCAAGCTGTTTACAAGAACAAAAGAATACCAGGCGTTCTACGAAGACAAGCTTGCTAGCTCGCTTATTGCATCATCAATGATTGGAAATTTGTATACTGCATCTCTCTATCTTGGTTTTAGGAGCTGCCTTGAGTTCGAGTTCCAGAAGGGAGTAGACCTTGAGGGAAAGCGATTTGGGTTTGGCTCATATGGAAGCGGAAGTAGTGCCATGGTATTCTCAGGCATCATCCAGCCCACATACAAGGAAATCGTCAAAAATATGAACTTGGAGGCAGAGATTGGCGAGAGGATAAAGCTTTCACTGCACGATTATGAGGAAATTCATGAGAACAGGCGAGCGCCAAGCCAAAGTCTCCTTGATCCCAAAAACGAGTTCGTGCTAGTTGGAATAGAGAATAGCCCAGAAAGCAAGGGCGAGCGCAAATACGCGTTCTGCCAATAAGCAGGACAAGAGATTGTCAAGCGATGATTGGACATCACCAATTAAGGAAATACTATACGCAAGAATAGATTCTCTGACAGAAAGCGAGCTTCGAGCTGCAATATCAAAAGACTCTAAAAACTTCATAATGTCAATTCTCAGCGACTGCATCCCCAAAATTGCCAATATCGGCAGGAATGATTCTAAGGGAATTGCCGCGTTTGCAGAGAGTTTTTTGCACTATCTGCTAACAAATGCATTGATACCAAGTCAGAGAAAAATAACTGTTAATGGAGTCTGTGTTGACATAGTAATTCCAGATGCGCGCGTTCTTGCATCCAATCCGCAGAAGACACTGATCTTGTTCTTTGTAAGAGATGATGACATATCTGTAATCAGAACCTCACTTGAGCAGCTCAAAAAGATACAGCCTGCAAGTGAAAACATATGGCTGGTCTCAAAGAACACTCACAATATGCCCAACAGGACATACACAGTAGATGCCAATAGGAATTTTTCTGACATACTAGAGGACATACGAGGCTTTGCCAGTTCCGGGCCTTCTTCAAAGTTCCGAATATTCAAGGTGTCATGACAGAATCGAGATAAGTTTACTGTCTTTGATTATCTGGGATGTTTCAAACATGCTGGGATTTTTCATGTGTGGTATTATACACACAGTATCAATACCGCTTAGATTCAGAAGATCAGACTGTAGCTCAGATAGATCATATCCTTTCTCTACCTCGTTTATCACCAATCCTCTTACCCGTATTCCGTATTTGGCGCATGTTGTGCAGCTAAGCAGTGTGTGATTGATCGTACCTATGCGTGAGCTGCAGACAAGAATTACATCAAGACCCAGATTTTTTATCAGATCGGCAACAAAGTAGTCTTTAGTTATCGGTGTGAGTACTCCTCCTATGCCCTCCACTAGTAGAATATCGTAAGATGCTTGCAATCTTTCAAATTTTGCCAACACACTGTCAGTGTCAATTGATATACCAAGCTTGGCAGCAGCAGTGTATGGCGATGCCGCAATAGGGAAAAAATATGGATTTACAAGGTCCTCATCATCAGATACTCCAGCAGCATCTGCCAGAATGGCCACATCTTCGGATTTGTAGCCAGATTGCCGCGCAACTCCTGACGCATATGGTTTCATTATTCCAACGTTGATCCCCTTTGTCCTGAGAATACGCGCGCAAGCAGCGGTAACAGTAGTCTTTCCGACGCCCGTATCGGTTGCTGAAAAAAACCACGATCTCAACAAAAATAACATCATCTAATTGCTTGATTAATCTTCAGTTTGATTATTAATGGACAATGCCCAAAGATGTCATGAGAAATCCTAGCAGTGTGTGGCACCCATATACCCAGATGAGCGAGTGGGATAAATTTACCGAAATAGTTGGTGGCAAGGGCATGTGGCTGATAGATTCTGAAGGACATAGAATGCTAGATGGTGTTGCAAGCATGTGGTGTAACGTCTGGGGACACTCAAAAAGGGAGATAATTTCGGCAATTCAAAGACAGTCAAAAAAATCCCCGCATACGTCGCTTTTCAATCTCACGCATCCAGAGGCAGAATCGCTTGCAAAAAAGCTCGTATCGATTTCTCCCAACATGAGTAGAGTGTTTTATTCAGATAACGGATCCACTGCGATGGAGATTGCATTCAAGATAGCCATCCAATATTGGCAGAATGTCAACAATCCTGCAAGGACAAGATTTGTTACTCTCACGAATGGGTATCATGGAGACACTTTTGGTACAATGTCAGTAGGCTTTGTTCCGGCATTCTTTTGGAGATTCAAGAAAAATATGTACAAGACAATACAGATACCGTTTGCAAACAGTTACAGAATTCCAAGAAAAACAAGCATTGAAGACTATTACGAGCAGACGCTTGAGAGAATCGAAAAATCGCTTTCAAGAGATGATGTAGCAGCCTTTGTAATGGAAAGTGGTGCTCAGATTGCTGGCGGAGTCAACATATACAGAAACGATTTCCAATCAAAAATAGGCAGACTATGTAGAAAATACAACGTACTGTTCATACTTGATGAGATTGCAACAGGCTTTGGGAGGCTTGGCTCACTTGTAGAATATACAGCACAAAAAAGTCCCCCCGACATAGTTGCCTATGGAAAAATGATGACTGCAGGATATCTTCCAATGGCCGCTACGCTTACAACCGAGAGGATCTACAAGTCATTTCTTGGAAAATATTCTGATATGAAGCATTTGTACCATGGGCATACATATACAGGAAACGCCCTTGCGTGCGCAGTTGCAAACCAGAATATCATGCTGTACAAAAAGACGAACCTGATTGCAAAAATCAAAAAGACGTCAAGAATCATGTCGAGAAGACTTGGAGAGATAAAAAAAATTGAGATTGTAGGAGATATCCGCTACAAAGGCATGCTTGCTGGAATCGAGCTTGTCTCAGACCAGAGAACAAAGAAACCGCTAAGATTTACAAAATCCGTAAACAGGGTAGTTTTTGAGGCGGCAAGAAAGAACGGGGTATACCTGAGAACTCTTGGGAACATACTCGTACTTGTGCCGCCGCTTGCTATATCTGAGAAAGAAATGAATTTTCTTATCGATGGCACAATAAAGACTCTAAAATCGATTTTGTCAGAACGTCGATTGTAAACCGATATCTGGACCACAGGTTAACCATTGAAATCTTAATTAACCGTTTGTTAAGACTAGAATACGATGAATGAGGATTCTCAGTTCATTCAGGAATATCAGCAAAAGGTACTAGCAGGAAACAGACTCAACGAGGAGGAGCTTGGAAAACTCATTGATGTACCAAAGGAATACCTTGGCGTTTTGTCCGATGCGGCCAACAAAATAACAAGAATCTTTCAGGGAAACAGAGTTGATGTCGAGCAACTTGTGAATATAAAGAAGAATTATTGTAGTGAGGATTGCTCGTTTTGCGGTCAGTCGGCATTCTTTAACACTGGAAATGATGGATACCAATTATTACCCGCAGAACAGATTGTGGAAAGAGCAAAGAAAGCAAAAAGCGAGGGGGCAGAATCATACTGTCTTGTTGCAGCGTGGCGCCAGCCGTCCACACATGACTTTGAGAAAGTTTGCGATATCATATCTCAGATAAACGAAAAGGTTGGAATCAGTATAGAGTGCAGCCTCGGATTTCTTACCCGCGAGCAGGCAAGACGTCTCAAACTATTAGGTGTTCGCAGATACAATCACAACCTTGAAACGTCAAGATCAAAATTCGGCGAGATTTGCACCACACATACGTATGATGATAGAATCAACACTCTTAATATCGCAAGAGAGTCAGGACTTGAGCTGTGTACTGGAGGCATAATCGGGCTTGGCGAGACAAGACAGCAAAGATTAGAATTGATAGCAGAGCTAGCAAGGCTCAGACCCGAAGAAGTCACAATTAACATCCTGGTGCCAATGCCCGGAACACCTCTTGAGCTGCAAAGGCCGCTTCCATTTGAAGAGATACTGCGCACATTTGCAGTCACTAGGTTTGCGCTACCTGATTCAATCATAAAAATTTCCGGCGGACGCGAGGTTCACTTGGAGGATTCTGGTGAGACGCTTTTGCTTAGCGGGGCCAATGGGATCATAAGCTCAGGCTACCTTACAATGGGCGGAAACGATATGGGCAAGGACCTAGCAATGATTAAAAAAATTAATCTTGAAGCCAAAGTTTAGATTCGCAGAAAAGGCGCTGCAGAAGATAAAAAAAGAGAACCTGTACAGACAGCTAAGGTACGGCAGGGTATGCGGCCCACACATCACCATAGGCAAGAAAAAACTCCTAAACCTTTGCTCAAATGACTATCTCGGATTATCAGCAAGATCTCCAATACACATACAGATGCAGTCAAGCTCAAGATCTGTATCAGGGAATGATATACTGTTCAAAGATCTAGAGGACAAGTTAGCGTCACACAAATCACAGCGCGGCGCACTTGTGTTTCCTACAGGATACATGGCAAACTTGGGCGCCGTATCAGCCCTTGCTGGAAACGAGGATCTCATACTCAGTGATGAGTTAAACCATGCAAGTATAATTGAGGCATGCAGGCTTTGCAGGGCAAAGACGCTTGTATACAAGCATAACGACACAGATGATCTTCTAAAGAAGATCAAGTCGAACAGTGCAAAGACCAAATTTGTGATAACTGAGGGAATTTTCAGCATGGATGGAGATTATGCCCGTCTTGATGAGATTGCCGAGATCACCGAAAAATGCGGTGCAGTTCTGATGGTAGATGATGCCCATGGAGATTTTGCGGTCGGTGACGATGGCAAAGGAACGGCACATCTGTTTGGAGTTGCAAAAAAGGTGGATGTGTATACAAGTAGCCTGAGTAAAGCGCTTGGCTCATTTGGTGGATATGTAGCATCTGAGAAATCTGCAATAGATTTGTGCGTGAACAGAGCCCGCTCGTTTATCTATACGTCTGCGCTTCCGGCATTTCTTGCCGACGCTTCGTTGCGTAGGTTGAGCCTTGATAGGACACCGAATCAGAAAAAACTACAAAAAAACGCGTTTCGCTTAAGAGAAGGCCTAAAAAAATCAGGATACGCGATAAATACGAAAACGCACATAGTCCCGTTAATAATTGGAGATGAGAAAAAAACACTAGAGTTTGGAAGATACTTGTATGAGAACGGTGTGTTTGCGCAACCAATCAGATATCCTACCGTCCCAAAGAAATCAGCTAGAATTAGGGTCTCAGTTACGGCGCGATTGACAGATACGCAGATAGAAAACGCATTAGATGTGTTTGAGCGAGCGGGAAGAAAATTCAGGGCATTCTAGTTTGCATATCATAGCCAAGAAACATCGGAGAGCCCACATACACTGCAAATGCAACTATGAGTCCTAGGACAATGCCCACTACGATAAAACGCTTGTTCATATCAAAACTGATACCTAGCTAGATAAAAAGCAATACAAAATCGACGTTGACTAGGATTTGGAATAACCCTTTAATAAAAAAATCATGCTTGATTATCGTTGTCAGAGATTACAATCGCAGTAGCTGCTGTAGCAGGACTAGGATCTTTTCTTGCACCATGCATACTTCCTGTCATACCTGCGTTTTTGGCATACATATCAGGCACCACGATAACAGATCTGCAAAAAAGCCGTGGCCCCGCCTTGTTGGTTAACAGACTCAATGTAGTTATGAATACAATTTTCTTTGTGCTTGGATTTTCCGTGGTGTTTTCAATATTTGGAGTTGTGATAAATAGCGTCTTATCCAGTACTGCGTCAGGGCTGACAACAAGTTTCAATCAGGTTGGAGGCATCATAATAATTGGATTTGGGGCGTTCGTATTACTATCCACTAGGATGCAAAGATTGAATTTTGAGAAAAGATTTTTCCCTCAGAACGGTAGGACTAGTTACCCACTATCATTTGTATTCGGTCTGGCATTTGCAACATCATGGACTCCATGTATAGGACCAATTCTTGGGAGTATTCTGACGCTTGCAGCCACAACCCCAAGCCAGGCTTTCACTTTGCTTTTGGCATATTCGATGGGGCTTGGCATTCCATTCATAGTAATTGGAGTGTTCTTTTCCAGAATGACTGGCGTAATCAGAGCAATGAGTAAGCATTTGAGATATTTTTCTTTCGTCATGGGTGCGTTCATAATAATACTTGGAATCCTTGTTCTGACAAATCAGCTTGCAAGTATTGCAAGCTTTCCGATTCTAAACACGCTTTTACTTGGGTGATGATATGAGAGATGAGATAAAGACCGCAATGTTGATGGTGGCAATAGTAGCCACAGTCGTAGTTGGAATAGGAGTGTATTTCACCTCACTTGATGTTCCGGTTCAAAATACGGCCATGCATAAATTCGACAAACTAGGCTTGAAGAAAGCGCCAGAAATGCTCGGAATTGCAGGATATATCAATGCGGATCAAACTCTAGAAGACCATCTTAGAGGCAAGGTCGTCTTGTACGATATTTGGACGTATAGTTGCATAAACTGCCAGAGGACGATCCCTTATCTTACTGCATGGCATGAACGCTATTCTGACAAAGGTCTTGTAATAGTTGGCATACATTCACCCGAGTTTGAATTTGAAAAGGACATCAACAACGTAAGACTTGCGGTAGAAAAATTCGGAATAGAGTATCCAGTAGTTTTGGATAACGACAAGAAGATCTGGGACGCATTTGAAAACAGATATTGGCCAAGAAAATACATTGCAGATGATGAAGGATACATCAGGTATGACCACATAGGAGAGGGGGCATACGATGAAACTGAGAAAGTAATACAAGAGCTGCTGCAAAAGAGGGCAGAAAAAATCGGACTCAACATAGCAGTGGCGCAACCACTAGTGGAAATAAGAGAATTCGAGCACAGTTCAAGAACGCCAGAACTTTATTTTGGATACAATTTTGCATATGGTAGAAATAAGCTGGGAAATCAGGAGGGATTCCAACCTGAAAGAGATGTCATATACTCCATACCCGATAAGATTCACGAAAACTACTTTTACCTTGAGGGCACATGGAAGAATCTCGAAGACCGCATGGTGTTAGTTTCGGATACTGGAAAGATAGTTCTGCCATACCATGCAAAACAAGTTAACATAGTAGCAGGCGGCAAATCCGATCTGGATATTTTGATAAACGACATACCAATACCGGCAGAAATCTCTGGAAGTGATGTCAGTGACGGCAAGGCCAGCATATCAGAATTCACTTTGTATAATTTGGTCGACTCTGAGATTGCCACATCTCAGGTAATGGAGATACGAGTGAACTCGCCAGGCTTTGAGATCTACACATTTACCTTCGGATAGAATGTAACTGCTATACCATGTAACCGGAGTGACAGTATCATCGGTTACAAACCGCTTTAAAACTAATTTTTTTACCAATATTAAGAAAATGGGGTCAATAAGCGACAAATGGAATGATTTTGGAAGATCAGATAACCTCTCACAGAGGATACTGGACAAAGTAAAGCCCGATGTGCCGCTAAAGAACAAAATAGATGTGGCACAAAAAAACTTGCAGCTCCAGATTGTCAAGCTAGATTCAATTGCATTGAAAATCAAACAAAAACACGATTATATTTTTAACAAAATTATTGCTGCACAAAAATCAAACAACAACATGCATGCAAAGGCGTATGCAACCGAATTATTAGAGATAAGAAAAATGCACAACATGGTAAACGGCGCAAAATTGGCGTTAGAACAGATTCAGCTTAGATTGAACACAGTATCAGAGCTTGGAGATATAGTGGTCACACTCAGTCCGTGCATGTCTGTAATCAAAGGACTCGGTGCGTCTCTCTCAGGAATCATGCCTGAGGCTACAAACTCAATGCAAAACCTCTCGCAAATACTCGGAGACGTGCTCACTGGTTCATCAATGAACTCTGCAGATTCAACTATGACGACATACAGTCCGAATGCTGACACTCTGGCAATACTTGAGGAAGCTCAGTCTGTGATTGAAGGACAGGCAAGAGCAAGTATTCCGGAACCGCCTACAGGGATTCCAAGCCCAGCACTTCAAAGAAAAGAATCAATCATTTAGACTTTTTTTTGCTTTTTTCAATTAGAATTTTCTTGATTCTAGATATGGTCGGGTAGCTGTATCCTCTACGTCTGTAGTTTGTTATCATCATTTTCCAGTTCTTGAGTCTCCACTGCGCTTGCTCACTTGTAACGGAATGAATTTCTTTTTGGATTATGCTCTTTCTGCCTACTTTGAGTACACCGGCATCTTTTGCTGACCATCTGTTTTTTGCAAACTTTAGCCCTACCAGAATTTCTTCAATTGGGACTTCCTTGAAATAATCCTGAAGTGCTTTTATCTGCTCGTCGGTTGGCTTTTTTGCCAAATACAACTTTAGGTCTAACTCTTCCACAAAATGGTTGGAGGCTCAATTCTTAATAGAATCGTGATAAACGAGTTTTAACAAAGTGTTGAAATTGCAAATGCACGCCTGCTGGTGCTGTTTGTTTGTTTGTTACAAAAAAGACCATATTATCTTCATTCAGGCAAGGATTCCGTGCCCAGAAAGTATCTCGAAAAACAGGATACGTCTCAAAATGACGAGGATCCGTTCGGCCCTACGTTCAGAAAGTTGTACTTTAAAGAAGAAGAGATAGATACAAGGGAACATTCTGAGAAAGTAAAGGACAAGTTCGCAGAAGCAGGTAACGATACCAGAAACGCAAATCAGTTCGTCAAGTTCGTTAATGCACACATACAGAATAAGGTGTCACATCTTGAGAAGATCAAGGAGGCACAGCGAAAATTTGAGGAGGAATTGAATATGTTCAGTTCAGGCACAGATGTGCCAGTGCAGAAGCAGTCAAAACAAGACAATACTAATTCAGATGTAGAAAATGCACTCATAATAAGACAACTTTCTGCGATGATCAACAAATACGGCATAGAAAAAATGTCAAAAGCCTTAGATCAAATACTGGCAGGCAAGCAATAGCGAAAAGAATTTCTAGTTTTGTACACAATTATGTCCGTGAGAGTGTTTTATTCCCAGAAAACAGAACAGCTCATAAAAAAGATGGAGTTAAAGGAATGGCGTGCAAGACTTCAGGACGAACTGACCCAGAAACACCAAGACCTCTCAGATAACTGGAAGACGTGCGCACTTGGAGAAAGAGTTAGAACTGAAGGAAGAGATCTGAAAAACCTCAAAGAACTTTCTCCAGAAGCCATAAAGCTTGGTTATGATTTCTCTGTCGCGTTGCAAGAGCGAAACAGCGATCTTGCACTTGAGATAATCGAGAAAATTGAAAGACTTCCAACCATCTGGAGAGACGAAGTCTGAGTTCAGATCTTTTCTATGATTAATTTCTTAGAACAGTTTAATAATCCAGATCACAGTCCCGTGATTATGAATAAGATAATGTTTGCGGCTGTACTTTCTGCAGGCTTGCTGCTGTTCGGAGTAGTAGCTACCGCATTCGAATTCGTTCCAGATGCTGAAGCAGTCAAATCCAAAGGAACATACCTGAAGGATACTAGTACCGGCAAAAAGCACAGTAATTCCAAAGTCTGCGGCATGGATCTGTGTAACGGCCTAAAACAGGCATCAACAGGGCTCCAAAAAGGTCAGCAGAGTAGAAACCAGTAGCCGACCCCCTTTTTCGTTTTTTAATTTACCTAATCCTTTGGCGGTATTGTGCATCTGATTAGACCGTGCAGATTTCTGTTCTTTCTAAATTCGAATTTTGAAATATACTGAAAAGATCAGTTAATTAATTGTGCGCCAATAGGCACAATATGAGCAAAAGACTACTAGGTCTGCTGGCAATTACTGTCTTGCTATCAGCTGTATTGGTAATGACATTAACACCAATACAAGATGCAGAGGCAAAGCCTGCAAGCAAATCCCCAAAACACAAGTTCAGTAAATGGACCGGCATGGTGTGTGGCGATGAGCTTTGTCCTGAGAAAGCATTCATGAAGACAAAGCAGCAGATTGCAAAAAGCAAAGTCAGATAACTGACAATGTTTCCAAATTCGAATTTTGAAATATTTTATTTTTTATGCCTACAAACAGCAAGCTTGCAGGCATCATTTACTACCTTGCGGTGATGTGGGATTATTTTTGAAGGCAGTCTCTTAAAGAACCTAAATTCACTACTCTGAGAGTCAAGACTGATTTTTCCTGACCCAACGGAGATAAGAAACCCGTGAGCAACGTCATGTCTGAATTTATCCATGCTTTCATAGACGCCAATGTATTGCATTTTTCTCACAGTTAATCCCAGCTCTTCCTTTGCAGAACGTCTTACTACGTCTGTAATTTTTTCTCCTCTGTGTATGATGCTTCCAGGAAGATGCCAATAGCCTCGGTATGGATTTCTTGTCCTTTTTGTAAGAAGCACCGATTGGCCATCAAATATGACAAGATCAACACATGGAAATGCGAAATATCTTCTAAAGCGGTCGTATTCTTTTTTCGGGGCTCTGCGCACCATTAATTTCTCTTGAAACGGAATTAAACGTCTTTTGCTCCAGCGCCAAAAAAATGCATGTTGGGTCTAGGCACAGTTTTTCAGCAAACTGCATAAAAAGATGCCTGATTTGGGGATTTTGGAATTTGTTCGTAAAAGCTAAACCCCCCATTATTGATCTAGTCTTTACGAATGGAATGATTTTTTCAAAAATGCCTGTTTTTGCAGGGGGTTTAACGTTTGTTCGTATCTATTGCAGACAACCCTCAAAACATCCCCATTACCCAGTAAAACATCGTCCTTCATTTTTTCTCACGAATAAAAGCTAAACCCCCTGCAAAAATGGCACTTTCTGGGCAGAAATCTGGTTTTTTCACATTCAGAGAATGAAGGAAATAGAAGACCATTCGCTCGTTCATCACGCACAAAATTCATAATTTCTTGACCGAGTTTTGCCCCAAAAGGGTGGGGTGTTTTTTGCAAGAATATGGTCAAAAACGAGATTTTTTGTTAAAATCAGAGTGAGACAAGAATCTTGAACCCACCATAAAGCATACGTTTTGGGTCAAAAGGCATTGATTTTGTGTCCATTTCTGCAAGACGCGGATCATTGATGACCTTGGCATTTACGCTGTCACGGTGGGCGCGTGACTTGAATGCAATCCACGAGAACATTATCGTCTCGCCAGGCTTGGGTTTGATTTTTTGAGGAAACGGCATTGCCATTTTTACATTAAGATTGTCGCCTACACATTCTCTAAACTCTAGTGCGCCGTGCTCAATCCATATTTTACCAGCTTTTCTGGCAAGTTGCCTGTATGCCTCAATTTTGCGCTTCGGTACTGGAAGCACAAATCCATCTACATACCGGGCTTTGCTTTTTACCATGAATGATCTAGATTATAATTCCTTATGACTTTTTATGCGGCGTTTGGAACTTTTTCCCTTGTCTGGACTATGGCAATCTCTACAGTTTCAAGAGGGTCTTCTACCTGGTTTCTTTTAATTGAAAATAGTTTTGGCTTCTCAAAGTCCTTGGTACAGTCAGGACATGCATAAACTAGAACCCTGTGTTCGTTTGGGGCCTTTGGATTTGATAGGTGTGGATAATAAGTTAGTCTCCCGCCACAATCAACACAATATCTGTTGGCCCTTCTAGTTCTGGCCAATGTAAACCTCCTGCATTATTCCTAGTATTCGATCAGATATTAGATCGCAGTGGTCTAACAGAATCAACACAAACGGTTGCAACGATCAATATTTCTAAATTCGAATTTTGAAATATTGTCTCACATCATGCGCCAAAGTCAGAACAGCAGGCATCCAATACAATAAAAAATCTTTCAGAACTCGAATTTAGAAAGATAAGGCGCCGCCCGTCAGACTTGAACTGACGACCCCCTGATTAACAGTCAGGCGCTCTACCACGCTGAGCTAGGGCGGCAACAGACTCTGTCCTTGACGCAAGCGATTTAATTCTTACTGGTAGGTGTGATCAAAAAGAGCAAAACAATGATTGGGGTGTGAAATTATCTGAAAACTTAAGAGATTATTTTTCTATTCCCTTTTCCTTGTAGAATTGGTAAATTCCATCAAGGAAGACTCTGTGGTCTTTGTTTCTGACCTTGGTCCTTGCCTGTATGTCAGCTGCTGTCTGGGTCACATCGTTAAGAACAGGGCCTGTAAGCACTACTTCATCGCCTTTTGATACGACCTTTGTTTGGCCGCGAATCTTGGCTATTCTTGGAGCTCTCTCACCCTGAAAGTTCTCTACCAGAACAAGTCCGTCTTTTGTCTTTACCGTGATTGGAAAGTGTGCATAAATAATCTTCATTTTTATTGTGTATCCGTTAAGAACGCCATCGCAGAGTGTCCGGATTATAGAATATGCAGTATTTGCAATTGCAAAGTATTTTTTCCTCGAATTTATCGCTCTGACTCGTACTTTGTTGTCTTTTACTTCAAGCTCGACTGGTATTTTCTTAAAGTTCTTGTGTGTTTTTCCTAGAGGGCCTTCCACATGGAGCATATGCTTATCAAGTGTTACCTTGACCTTTTGCGGTACTTCAAATGTAGCTTCGAAGATCTCTTCCTGTTTAGTAGACATACCCTATCAGGAAACCTCCAATTCCTTTGTTTGCAGCCTCATGGTGTGACATCACGCCTTGGTTTGTGGTCACAATAAGCATTCCTTTGTTGTATGACGGCAGATATTGCTGCTCCCAGTCGTTAAACTCGTCTTTTTTTACCTTGAATCTTGGGGTGATTGCACCACATTTTGTAATATGCGCCAGAAGCTGAATCTTGAACTTGCCGCCTCGTTTGTCTTCAACGTGTTCAAATTCGCCAATATAGTTGTGTTTTTGAAGTGTCTTGAGCACTTCGATTGCAAGTTTAGAGGTAGGCAGTATGATGCATTCTGTTCTTCGTCTTGCTTCGTTGTTGTAAATGGTATTGAAAAGATTACCTAAAACATTAGTTGCCGGCATGTTCTCACCTATATTTTGCAAATCCGAGTGAATTTGCTACCTCTCTGAAACATCGTCTGCAGATATTAAGATGATATTTTTGTATTACAGCCGTGTAGTCGCCGCATCTTTTGCACCATCTTGACCCCTTTCCGAACTTGTGTTCTTTTCTTCCAGTGTACTTGTATGATCTGTCTTTCATTATACGATTTCCACCCCAAACTCCCTAGTTAAAAACTGCTGTGCTTCCTCACGCGAAATTCGGTGCTTTGCACCCACACTTGCCTTGTGTCTACTCCTCACTCTAATGCTAAAGCCAGGCCTAGTTAGCGTAACTGCCGCCTCAAGCCCCAAGATACCAATCTGTGGATCGTATTTTATTCCTGGAATGTCGATGTGCTCTTTAATTCCAAATGAAACGTTGCCAAAATTATCAAATGATCTTCCTTTCAGTCTGTTGCCTACTGCTGCAAGCAGTCTTTTTAGGAGCTGCTTTGCATCCTCGTCGCGTACTGTTACTGCAACGCCTATTGGCTCTCCCTTTCTTACGCCCCAGTCTCTCTGTGTTGTCTTTGCGTCTCTTGCGCAGGATTTTTTGTTAGTTATTGAATCAAGTGCTTTTTTTGCAACTTCTATTGTCTCACCGGATCTTCCAACACCCATATTCAGGACAACTTTTTCGAGTCGAATTGTTTTCATTGTATTTTCTTCTGCCATAATATCACGCTATTTGAATGATGGGTTCCTTTTTGCCAACTGCCATAACAAGTTCTGCTGGGATTTCGATTTCTCTTTGTCCAAAAGATAGCAGAACACGCTTTGGTAGTATGAACGTGCCCTCTTTGATTTCTTTTACTTCTGCAACTTGGCCTGCGTTGACTCCCTTCGTTACTATCACTTTGGAGCCTTGTTCTAGTTTGATTACTTCATTAATTTTTTGTTCTGGTACCTGCATCAGGCACGAATCACCAACGTTTATCTTTACATCGGAGAGTAGCGAGCGGCCATCATGGAATCCAAGCTGTGTTTTTCCAGATTTTATGGTGGATTTAGTTGTGACCTTGACCAGCTTTACATTCTTTTCTGAGTTTTTGATTTTAATTGGATGCAGTATGTGACCATTTCCTGGAACTAGTCTGTACGCGTCAGACACTCCATCCAGCTCTATGACATCCATAAGTCCTATACCATGGTGTATTGATTTTCTTGTAATCCCGTCAATTTTCACTTTACCGTTGTAGATTGCATAATGTGCTTCTCGTGCGGTTGTCACTAGTTTTAGCATGTCCCTTAGGAAGACTTTGGTAGGAATTGACACGTTCTTTCCGTGCGGTCCTGGACGCACAGTAGTAACAAATCGTGGACGTTTTCTTGAGATGCCCCAGAACATCGGAGCCATCTGTCTTTTTAGTTTCTTACTTCCTGCTATGCTTGGCATTACTTATCCTCCTTTTTTGCGGTCTTGGCTACTTTTGATTCTTTATCTTTCTTGGCCTCTTTTTGAGCTGGTTTTGAGTCTGCTTTTTGCTCTGTCTTTGGTTTTGGTTCCGGCTTTGATTCTTTTTTCTCTAAAGTTTTGGATTCTTTTGGTTGAGCCTTGCCTTCCAGTTTGTTTACTCTCCACTTGTCTTCCGTATTAAGATCAGTTACCACCAAGTTTGATGTGTGAATGTAAACGTCCAAGTTTCCGCCCTTGAGTTTTTCCTTCTTGATGCCTTCTATTGCAACACCATTCTTCTCAGAAGATACTCTCAATATTTTGCCAGAGACGCCCTTGTACTCGCCCCTCATCACCTTTACCGTATCGCCTTCCGTTACTCGTACACTTCGCTTGTTGTACTTTTTTGCCAGATCATCAGATAGGTGACTGCACATTTGCTTACTTCGGATAAACGAAGACGCTTTGTAGATTGTACGGTTGCGGATCAGTGTAGGCTTCATGTTATACCACCATTGACGCCAAGTTTGCAACACGTGGCCATTTCTCAGATGCTTCTGCTGCTACAGGTCCTTTTATGTCAGTTCCTTTTATTTCGCCTTCCGGAGTAACAAGAACAGCTGCGTTGTCTTCAAATGTAACTCGAACTCCGTTTAGTCTTCTAATAGGATATTTTTGCCTGATTATTACAGCGCCAAAGATCTGCTTTCTTAGCTCTGCAGGGCCTTTCTTTACCACCACATTTACAAAGTCACCCACAGCTGCAGACGGATATCTGGATGTTCTTGTCTTTGCTCTTTTTACCATTATTATCTCCAGTATTTTTGCTCCGGTGTTATCTGCGCACGTGATTCTTGCTCCAAGCGGGAGTGATCTTGTAACATATGGTCTGAACTCTTGTACGCCCTTTGCAGATACTGCACGACTTTTTCCTGCAGACATTTTATGACTTGACCTCCACCACTACAAAAGAGACGGATTTTGCAATTGGCCTGCACTCGGCTGCCACCACAGTTGTGCCCTCCTTTATCTCGAGCTTTGCTGACTTGTAGGCATGAATTTTGCTCTTGCTTCTTGCATATCGTTTTGATTTCTTGATGTAAAGAGGGCTTTCGTGCTGGATTACGACTGTGTTTTTGTTCTTTGCGCTCACTACCTTGCCCTCAAAGAGCTTTCCACGCACGCTAAGTGGCTCTCCGTTATCCATAACGATTCCTTTGTACGTTTTAGATTCTGTGTTTTTTGTCATGCTTTCACCTTTATTCTGTCCTCTGGTCTTTTTGAGATTAGATTACCATCAATTATTATGTCTTGGCTATTTAGTGTAAATTTCCACGTGTTGTGCTGTTTTTGAATCATTTTCACTCCGCTTTGAGTCTGCAATGTAAGCATTGATTTTGTCTCATCAATTATTTGCCCCGACATGCCCACTATCGAGTTGTTTGTAGAGTTCGCAATCTGTGTTTGAAGTCCTATTAATTCATGGTTTACTAGGTTCTGTGCAGTAATCATTTCTTTTTCAACTCGTTTTGCCTTGTAAGCATCCTTGCTACTTCTTTTCGTAAAGCCCGTATCTTTCCACTTTCCTTTCTAACGGTTCCTTTTGCGGCTTCCATTCTTAGTTTTGATAATTCGATTTTTGATTGCATTAGTCTGTCCTTCAAGTCTGTCTCGTTGAGCTCTCGGATTGATTTCATCTTTAGTCGGGCCATTTACTTTAGTTTCTCCTCTACGTCATCTAAGAGATCAAGGTTTTCTATTTTTTCTGCGATTAGTTTTACTTCTTCACTCTCTGTTCTAGCTTTGCGCTCTGCTTCCTCTCTTGCAAGTCTTCTTGCTTCTCGTTCTGCTTCTTTAGCACCCTTTAACTCAAATTCTGGGATGTATTTGTCCTTCTTTGCTATTCGGATTCTGATTCCTATGTATCCCATAGGGGTTGGAACGTGTGTGATGTCTTCATCTACGATAATGTTTGCTTGATGTCCTGCGCGCGGTAGAATTCCAAGTGAGTGTTTTTCAAATGAGGAACGATCTCCTCTGAGCTTGCCAGATACTGTAATTTGAACGCCCATTGCTCCTGCATTCATGATTTGCTGCAGTGACCACATTGTCGCTCTTCTAAATGCGGTGCCGCGCTCAATTAATGATGCAAGTCTGTTGCACATTACGCTGGCTGTAAGTTCTGGTTGCGCTATCTCGTTTACTGCTATCTGTGGGTTTTTGAGTCCAAAATCTTTTTCAAGTTTTTCTGTCAAGTCTCGTATGCCTGTTCCTTTTCTGCCAATTACAATTCCAGGTCTTGTGACGTGTAACACTACTCTTGTGCCCGTCGGTGTCTTTGAGATTTCAACGTGTGAGAATCCTGCTTCCTTGATTGCAGATCTCAGATAGTCTCTGAGAAGCATCATGTTGTAATTGTCTTTGATTACATTTTTGACTGAGGACATTATTAGATCTCCTGAGCTACCAGCTCAATATGTGTGAGTACATTGTTTTTCGGAGTGGCTCTTCCCTGTGCCCTCGGAGTAAATCTTTTTACTATTACGCCCTTGTGTGTCACTGCAGAAATTATCTTTAGTCTGTCAAGGTCCATTCCTTTGTACTCTGCGTTAGCTTCAAGGTTGTCAAGGAGTTTGATAAATTCTGTTGCTGTCTTTTGTGGGTATCTGCCAGACATCACTCCAGTGTCGGAGCGGTGTCCAACCTCGTTCTTGTATCTTCTAAACGGAACGGCACGCTTGAGCGCAATTACTTCCTGCAAATTATCGCGCGCTTTCTCTATCGAGAGACCGTTGATCATCTTTGCAACCTCGCGCGCATGTTTGTGTGAAATTCCCTTTTCCCTAACTGAAGCACGTACGTGCTTTGTTGAGTCAAAATTTTGAAAGGCGTAACCAAAATGCGGCATATTTCTCACTTCAACGGGACGTATAGACTAGATCGTGATGCCCCTACGCCTGGCGCACCATGTTGCACTCGTTTGTTAGTTCTGACATACTCGCCAAGAAAATGACCGATCATTGGCGGTGTTATTGTCACTGGAACAAACTCTTTTCCTGAAAAGACGTTAACTGTTACTCCTACCATGTAGGGCAAAATTACAAGATCACGTATGTGTGTTTTAATTGGGTTTTTTGATTTGCCGGCTTTGTCAAGCTTTATTTCCTCAATTAATTTTCTTTTACCATCCGTAATTCCACGTGTCAGGGAGCGTCTTGCTCTTGCGGGAAATATCTCGAACAGCTTTTCAAGCGACATGTTCTGTAGCTGATCCAGTGGGATTCCCCTATAGTCAAATTCCTTAACCATTCTTTAGCACCTTTAGGATTGAGATTCGTGGCATCATTTATAGCATTCCTATCTTTGTGGCAAGGTCTCGTGCTTTCTCTACAGTTTCGAATTTCACAAATGCCTTTTTGCCTGAGATCGTTCTTGCAGTGTTGATATCGATTGCGTCCTCTTCGTAGAGAGTCTTTATTGCTTCTTTAATCATGTTCTTGTTGGACTCGGTATCTACGATAAAACAGATTCGCGCATCTTTTTCGATTAACGCGAATGTCTTCTCTGTAATGTATGGTCGTATGATTATCTTTGTTGCTTGTGCAGTATTCATTTTAATGCCTCCATGAGCTCAAGGTGTGGTGACTTTATCTTGCTGATTTCATCCAGCGCAGATTTTGTATAAACGGTAAGTCTGGCTGGTTTTGAGCCAGGTGCCAAATCAAGCACAGACAATGCGCTTGCTGCACATACGTCTATTCCAGGTATTGAACCGCATGCCTTTGCAAGGTTTTTCGGATCTTTTGTTACAAACAGTACGCTTTTTCCCACTTTGGTCTTTCTTCCTCTTATTGCAGACCTGCCTGAACGCGCTTTTCGCTTCTCAAGTCTTTGCACATCTGCAGATAGGTTGAGTGCATCAAGTATCTTGGAGATTTCTTTTGCCTTGGTCACTTTTTCTATATCATCTGATACTATCATCGGGAAGGATGGAATCTTTTCTACCACATGGCCGCGTGATGCGATGATGTCTTTTGACGCAGTGGCCGCGATTGCAGAGCACAAAGCAAATCGTTTTTCTTTTTTGTTGAGTTTTTTGTGTATTACCTTTTCTGATGTGGGTGGATGGGCCTGTCTTCCGCCTCGTACCATTGCAACTCCTGCTGCCTGTCCTCGTCTTGGACCGCCTCCCCTAATTCGTGCGACTCTTGCCTGTCCGTGGCCCGTAGGCGGGTCATTTGACATTGCAACTACGTTCATGCCTGCTGCAGGATATCTTCCCTGTCTTTGATAGTGGTGAGAGTCCAAGTTGACATATGCTTTGTGAATTAGATCCTCTCTTAATGGAGTCAGGAATACTTTGGGTAGATCTATTTCATCCTGTTTTGTGCCAGTTAGTGAGAATGTTTGCGCTTTCATATTACAACCTCAAGTATGTTCGGTTTGAGAACTTTAGATGGAACGTTTCGTATTTGGGTTCTTAGTTTTACCATTCTCCTATATGTTCCAGGAATTGAGCCCTTTAGAACTACAAAGTCGCCGTTAACAAAACCATAATGTTTGAATCCGCCATCAGGATTTATTTTGAATTCATTTTTTTCTGTGTTGCTCATTATCATGATTCGTTTGTTGTATTCAACTCTTTGATGGAAGCCTCGCTGTCCTGCACGTGGTACCGTATACATGATGCTTGCAGGAGAAATAGGGCCTAGTGAACCTACAGCTCTTACGCTCTTTCTTGATTTGTGTTGCTTGCGCTTTACACCCCACCTAGTGATAGGGCCTTCCCATCCTTTTCCTTTAGTGATTGATGCAACGTCGACGCTTGAGCCAAGCTCAAACACATCCTCAATTTTTACTTGTTTTCCAAATAATCCTTTCACAAAATCAAATTGTTGTTTTATGTCGCCTCCCTTTACTGCGACTTCAAAAACATACGGCTTTTTTTGTGCAATCCCTGCCTGGTTTGGCATGACTGCAACAATGGCATGAAGCTCATCAACTCTGCCAAGAAGTTTTTCTGCCTTTTCTGCAACCCCATCTTTTTGCTTTAATGTAAATAATCTTGAAACTTCTTTTGGAAGATCAGTGCTATAAACATCAAAAAGCGCGTGTGAACCATAAACATCGTCATAGTAACCGCGCATGCCGATGACAGATATTGGTGGTGTTGCTACAACCGTACCAAGACTTACCAGTTGTTTTCCATGGTTTGGTGTCTTTTCTCTGTCATCAATGCTGACAATTTGGATGCAGCCTACCTTGAACCCTGCATAGCCAAGCAGTTTTGGTTGTTCCGAGTTGATTTCAGGCCAAGTTCTGATTCTGGCCTCCATGCTTTTGGCACGTCCTCTAGGCAGATATGCAAGACTTCCACGACGTGGTTGACTATGTTTTCTATGACCCATGGATAATCGAAAACATTCGTTAACCCCATTATATACCTAGGGATAACGAAAGTTACGGTGTCAGTATATCGCTGATCGAAATGTACAGTGTGATTGCCCCAATTGTTATTCCCACCAATCCAACTAGGATTGCCAGTCTGAGAAATGCGCCCTGCTTTGGCATACTCGGAATTGCATGCAAGCTACTAATTTGAGTTTGCAAAGTTCAGAATCGACATTATGCCAAGCATTGCCTCTTCCAAGCGTATTGTAGCTGTGGCCTGATTTGGAAAAAAGTTTAGCACCCTAGTGTTTTGTATTTCGTTTATTTTTTTTCCAAGTATGTCATACAGTCCTCTGTCTGGTGCTCCAAATACGAGCAGAAGAGGCTTGTCGGATTTTGCATATTCTTGGATCTGACCAAGCGTTGCATCCTTGCCCTTACGTGAAGTCAGAATGATGTTGCCTTTCCATTCTTCAAGAATGTTCATCAGGTTCGGCCTCTCCTTTACCTTGTAGCCCCAGTACTCTTTGATGTAAAATTCTGAGATCTCTTTGACTGTCACAACCGGCTCTGTGGATTTTATCTGAACTGTTATTCTTTTTTTCTCGTGCTCTCTGCCATAGTAAGGTATGAGTTTGTGTATTCCAATATCGAGGAATTTTTTCCCTTTGTAGTGGACTACGGCCGCCTCTCTTAGATCACCCTCCTTGAGGCTTTTTACATCCGCAGAAAGCGAGTGGTGGGGAATTTGTAGTGGATGCAGGATGCCGGCATATTTTAGATCATCCATTTTAGGAAAGAGTGCGCGTCTGAGATATTGAGGGGTTTCAAGATATTTCAGAATGGTTGCAAGTAGAAAACGATCTTGCTCGTTTCCTTTTCCCTCATCATAGATGAAAATAGCGTTTACTTTGAAGATGGCGCAGGCCCTTGCTATGATTGAAATCTTGCGTGACTTGTCTAGTTTTGTGGTTTCGTCCTTGAGCGATGAGTCAGGAATTGCTACTGAAAGGTTCAATGAGATTGTCTACGCGTTAGGCGTCGGGAATTTTTGTTTTGCAGCTTTTGCATAGTTTGCAATTTGCTCTTCAGATACTTTGACAAATTGTCTTGACGCTGTTTTTATTTCTGACATCTTGATGTGGTCTGTGCCTTCTTTCTGGTCGCTTGCAAGATAGATGCATGCTGTTGCCAGTGCAGCCGCATCATCAAGGGACATATCAGCTTTGTAGTTTTTCTCAAGAAAATCGTTTGCTTGTTCAGAACCGGATCCGATTGCAACGGCGTCATATGCAATGTACGTGCCGCTAGGGTCTGTAAGATACAACGAGTTTCCATGAGAGTCAACTCCTGCTATGATTAGTGCAACGCCAAACGGCCTTGCACCGCCAAACTGTGTGTATTGTTGGCATTGGTCAGCAAGGTGTTTTGCAACTGTTTCAACGTCTACCGGTTCATCATATACGATGCGGTTGCTTTGTGCAAAGAATCTTGCATTGTCAGCTTGGCTTCTTGCATCTGGTATGTATCCGGCTGCTGCAAATCCGATATGATCATCGATTTGGAAAATCTTGTGGGCGTTCTCTGAGATTTGCAGTTTGCGGGGTTTTTCTTCAACTGCAATAACGACTCCATCTTTTGCTTTGACGCCGACTGCAATTGCGCCCCGGCGCACAGTTTCGATCGCGTATTCGACCTGATACAATCTTCCGTCAGGTGAAAATATTGTAATGGCTCTGTCATAGCCTTGTTGAGAAGGAAGCAATTCTGATTTTGCTCCTTTTAACGTTTATTTTAAGTTTAGTTATACTGTGTGCTCGTGCGATTCGAGATTCCATTTTACGGACATCCCAACATGAGAGCGTTTCATCCAAGAACAATAGAGATTACAACTGAGCCTGAGCTAACGGTGCAGGGCGACTGCATTGTAGGGGTTAACGCTTCATGTGGATGCAGCGGCATTCCAGAACAGATGAAGCGGGCACTAAGGCGATCGGAGTCGAAAATAAAAATCACGATCAAAGTAGATGAAAGCTCGTTTGTTGTTTTTGGAAACGGTCATGAGGATCTTGTGCTGGAAAACACTCATGACATAGTCATACGAAAGAGCAGATATACGTGCCCCCGCACGCTTGCGATAAACTGCGACAAGGCCTCCGATGACATACCAAGAAAAATGATAAAACAGTTGCAGGACCCCAAAACAAGGGGCCTGTTTGTAATTGAGGTTACTTGAGTTTTTTATTGCCAGTGAAGCTTTTGCTTTCCAGCACTTGAGCTATTGCTCGGTTTACGATCTCCATCATAAGGTGCTCGTTTTGAGTGCCTTCTGATTTTTTCTGAAGTGCTGGCTTTTTTGCGATTCCATCTAGAATTTTTTCGATTTTTACGGATGTTGTTTTTATCAGTGCAGAATATTTTGAGTCGATGTCTTTTGCAGATTCACTTGATATTAGCTTGGTTGAAGTACCATAGTATTTTGCAATCGCACCTCTGATTTCTTCGATTCTAACAATTTCAATAAGGCCAGCATCTTTTAGAATTTCAAGGTGATGTCGTATTGTTGTCAGAGCTTTGTTATAACCTGATTTTTGAAGCTCCTTTGCAATTTGCTCAGTTGTCAGCTGCTTGTGGTATAATGCTTCTACGATTTTGGCTCTGGCCGGATCTTCCAGGGCTTTTGCCTGTGAGAGAGATATTGTCATCACTCTGTTGATTTTGATTGATTTTTCAAGTATGGTAGACATGATATTTGCAAGTCCAAGGTTCAGCTAAAAGATCGTCGCATCAGATTTTTTTGTCCATTCGCATTAACTTTTTTATGCTACGGTAAATTTCATACCGGTTTAAAATAATTGGTAACCAATACGAAAATTATCAATATGGTATAAGATTTATCCCACTATAATCAATAATATTGTACCGCTACGACCAATACGAAAAAAATAAAAAAAATGGCCAAGCTGGGAGACGGGGTTCTAAAATGAGTGTAAAACCGCAGAAAACAGGATCTGGAGAAATTAGAATTCGAGTTGAAAGTGAGAAGATATGGCTAAAGATGCTTTCCGGTTATCTTCTCATAAGAGATTACGTATCGTTCTGACATTTTCCGGATTATCTCCTCAGGTATTGGTGGCGCTACTGGCTCTTCTCCTTTTTTCCGTGCATCCTCAAACTGTTTTTGATATCCGTTTGCGGTTAACCAGTCTCGTAGAATTTGCTTATCGTATGATTCTTGTATCTTGCCTACGGCATATCCATCCTTTGGCCACATTCTATACTCGTCCGGCCCTATAGAATCGCCAAGAATTATCTTGTTATCAAGCTTGCCAAACTCCAGTTTCAGGTCAGCCAGTATAAAACCTGCCCTATCTGCCACCTCGTACATCATGTTGTAGATTTGAATTGACTTTGATTCAAGCCAGGAATATTCCTGCTCAGTTACAAGACTCCTTTCTATAGCAGTTTCTCTGTTAAGTGGCTCATCGTGCTCTGATTTTGTCGTAGGATCAAAAATTGGACGAGGTAGTTTTGCAGCAATTTCAGTTACAGTATCCGATGGAAGGGTGATCTGGCCTTCCTTCCATCGTGTGATCAGGCTGCCGTAAAAGTATCCGCGAACAACGCATTCCACTGGAATCATTTTCATTTTTCTTACAATTACTTCGTTTGCTGATCGTAATCTTACAAAGTGGTTCTGTACAGGTAGTTTATTGAACCAGAATTCGGCAAATTTGCACAATACTTCGCCTTTACGAGGTATAGGATCGGCAAATTTTACATCATATGCGGAAACTCTGTCGCTGAATTTGAAAAGCAGTGTTCCATCTTCAAGGTCATATACATCCTTTACTTTGCCTGAACCAAGAAACTTCAATGTTGAACATTTGATGTGTTATTTTATAACAATTTTGAAAGACACGTGTTTGTATTTTTCAAGTACAGACAAAAATTTATCAATGGAAATTCCGCTTCACAAGCATGCGCGATATAAACGAGATCATGCCAAAGATCCCCAACATGAGGTGGGGTGCACTAACAAACAAGTTTCCTACTGCAAGAAATGTTCGTGAGATGGACAAAATGCTTCCCCACGATAAAAGATGGCATACAGTGTTTGATTTTGAGGATCACGTTTATGTTGATGACGTTCGGGTCTGGAAAAAAGACAAAAAAGCACTAACCTAGGAACCCATCATACCAGGCATCTTTGGTGGTATTCTGTACGGTTTTGTCACTACAATACCATTGTCTGCAGTTACTGTAACTTGTTCTAGTGGATTTCCATCAGGAGGCGACAAAATGACCTTTTGTCCAGGTGCAAGTGTCCCGAGTATTAACAAGTGGCCCGCCCCAAAATCAACTTTGACGTTTGTCAGATCCTTTCCCCCAGTGTTTTGCACCATCACTCTTGCTGTCACAAACAGGTTCTGCGGATCCTTGAAAGGGTCTACATCGATTTCATAGTCTTGGCTTGAGAATGTTCCTTTGGATAATGAAAATGTAATTAGTATGCCTATTCCTACGATTGCGGCAGCGGCCACAATCACAAGATATCTGTATACAGCCATCAGAGTAAGAGCAAAATTCTGACTATTAAGATTAGCTTTTCTTGTAGCAGATATTATTTTTCACATACAAATTGGCTTTTTGCATTTCCATTATACAAATCGATTAAAGCATCAAGCGCACATTCGGATATGTATGGGTACGGTGTGGTTATTGTTGGTGCCATCAGATCTTCTGGAGCAGTTGAGTGGCCCAATCCCAGTCCATGGCCAATCTCATGTCGTAAAATGATCGCGAGTTGTTCGTCAGTTATGTTATTAACATCATATATCGTAATTACAGATTTTAGTATCTGATGATTTTCCTCATCAACATATGATTTTGTGTATCCGGAATATCCGTCTGAGCTTCTAAGGTCGCTGAGTCGTATTACAATGTGTCCATCTCCCTCATCTGTTGTAATGGTATGTAGTGTAATTGGAATTGGATATTTTGTACGTATATTAGAGAGGCTTTCAAGTGCTCCGCGCCATCCAACATAATACACGGACGAAGTTCCATGCAGGCCCTTGTGCAGTAATGAATCATCCACAGTGACAGTTTCCCTTGAGTTGATTACATTGTTTATGATTTTAAGTCTGCTCTCTGTTAGCTCCTGTGAATCCATCACATGGATATGAAACAGATCGCCTGCCGAAATTTTCCAATTGACCCATGTATCTATCGTATCGCCCCTAAGATTCTGTACCACAAAGGCACTCTTCATCTCTTCAAGAGGAACAATTTGAGGCACATACAAGAAATATAGTACGCTTGCCACCATAAGAAATCCTGTTAAGATAGCAAAGAGGGTCATACGGTTTGATTTTCGAGGCAGTGTTTTGATAGAAGGTATTTCTCGGGATAGTGGATCTATATCCTCCATCTGCCAGATCTTTTCGATATCTTGCGACCAGAACCATCCTCTCTTTGCAAATCTTCTCACAGATAGGATTGCAATTAAAGCGACAGATAGTATTACCGCTGTTGTCATTACATAATAAAAGCGAATTGAGTTAATACTTGAAAACACGTTAGAATGCGGTTCGGCCACAATAATTCCCCATGTGTGGCTTCCAACGATGATTGGCACATACATTACAAACATTTCAGAACCATGTAGTGTTTCAACTACAGTTCCAGATTTTCTTTTTAACACTTCATTAACACTTTTCAAATGCAGTAGAGAATCCATTACTTTATAGGCTCTGTTCCTAGAATCAACGATCAGATTTCCATTATGATCAACTAGAAAGACATACTCATTTTTGTTCAGCTTTATAGACGCAAACTGATTTGTCCATTCGTCAAGATTGATAAGCGCCCCCCATATTCCAACAAATTCGCCCGATGGGGACTTTACGGGAGTTACAATTCCGATGGTGTTGTAAGTCTTTCCTTGCGGTGAGAATAGCTCACTCACATACGTGCCGTTTGTCTTCATCAAACCGATATACCAATCTCTGAAAGCAAAGTTGGTCGAAACCACATCAAGCTGTCTTTGATATGGTTCGATCATGTACATATCGCCGTTTGGAAGTACGAAAAATACCGTGTCAATGTCATTTCGATTATACAGTATGGTTTTTGCCAAAGCTCGCTTTTCCAATTCGTCATATTCTCCAACTCCATGAAGTTTGGAAACTAGCAGACTTGGATCGGGGGGAGTCGTGACACTGTCCTGTTTTGCAGTTATCTCAATTAACGAAACAATATCCAGCAGTTCAGTTTCAAATCTAGAAACGATTGGCAATGTCTTTGCTTCTTTTTGTTCAATTATTCTACTGTATTCTTGAGCAGCCAGATGCTCCCCGTATGTGATTGTAATGATTAGTGCCGGAATTAAACACAACAAGACGGCATGTATCGTCTTATTGATGATCTTCCCTCCATTCTATTTGTATGATTTGGAAGAACTTAAAAGTTACTATCCTACCATCATACGTTGTAACAAGAATACTTTAAAATCAAACAAACCGAATTCTGATTGTAGAAATTATTTGCCGCCCTGTTCTGGAATTGTAGAGAGCGTGGTAGTTGAAATGACGTTCGGTATTCTTCTTAGTTTTTTTGTAACAATTTCTGATACTTCTTTGTGTGATGGGCCCTGCACCTTTACAAAAATATCATACATGCCGTATGTGCCGTGTGCTTCCTTTACACCATCGATCTTTAGGATTTCTCGCATGACATCCATTTCGTGCGCCATTTCACACTTTACAAGAACGAATGCTATTTCCATCTATTCACCCTTGACTTCTGCACGGGTTTTGAATGTTGGCTTTATTCCGAGTGTGGCATAGTCTCCGGTGGTGCATGTAAAGCACATAGAGTTATGCGGTATTCCCACCGCGTTTGCTAGATTCTCTGCGTCGTTGTATCCTAAAAAGTCAGCCCCGATATCGCTCCTTATTTTTTCGATGATCTGTTCATCAGTCACACCATCAATAATTCCCGTTGCAAGCTCATCCTGTGACGGAAAATCAATTCCTGCATAACAGGGGTATTTTATTGGAGGATACGTTATCAACATGCTTATCTTGCTTGCCCCAGCCCGTCTGAGTGCTTTTATGATTGCTTTTGAGCTTGTGCCGCGCACAAGACTATCATCAATTACAACTACGTGCTTTCCTGAAATTATATCTGTTATCGGGATTATCCAGCGGTTTATCTCCACTCTATCACTCTGGTGCGGTTCGATAAAGCTGCGCAGTGGACCTTTTTTGCTATATCTGTCTTTTAGTAGTCCCTCATCAAAAGGTAGCCCAAGCTCCTGCGCATATCCGAGGGCAGCGGGCCTTGCAGAGTCAGGCACCGGAATTACAAGGTCGGCATCCTTTATTGGAAACTTTCTTGCAAGGAACTGGCCAATCCTTTTTCTTGCCACATAGATGTTTGTTCCCTCCATTCTTGATGTAGGGTGCGCAAAATACGTAAACTCAAACGAGCAGTGGGCTCGCTTTTTTTCCTCAGAGAACATTTCCGATTCCATTCCGTTGTTGCTAAACTTGAGCAGCTCGCCTGGAACAACATCACGGACAAGTTTTGCACCTATGGCAGTAAGGGCCGATGATTCTGATGCAACTATGCTTACGCCACCCTCCTCCTTTGAGCCAAGAACCATGGGCCTGAAGCCACGAGGGTCGCGTGCCGCATAAACGGCATTGTCATCAGATACAAAAGTAAAGCAATAGGAGCCGGCCATCTCGTTTTTCAAAATAGATAATGCGCTGCCGAGCTTGCCGTTAGTAGACATTAGTGATACAAGACGCTGTGCTGCAATGAGCGTGTCGCTTGCATTCTGTGGTGTAAACGTGCATCCTCCTACAAGGTTTGCAAGCTCTGCAACGTTTGCTATAGTTCCATTGTGCGCAATACACAGATCCTTTACTTTCAATGGCTGCGCATTCTCAAGGTTGCTTTTGCCTACTGTCGAATATCTCACATGGCCTATTGCTGCAGGCGATGCATAATCTTCAGTTATCTTTTGAAATTCGTGTGATGCTGACGATACAAGACCTAGGCGTTTTATTGGCGATTTTTTTGGAACTGCAATTCCCCATGCTTCCTGACCCCGATGTTGTAGTGCCCTTAATGCATCAATTACCATCGGAATTACGTTCACACCGTCGCTGCTGAAAATACCAACAACGCCACAGTTCTCTTTAACCATGAAGCACCAGATCCCTCAGTGAATTAAACCACTTGTCATGTGCTTTATCAACCCTTAGTTTTGCAATCGGCTTTTTCTTATGCAGTATCTCTATTTCTTTGCCGTGGAATCTTCCAACAAGGCCAAATTCTACCTTGCATTCTCGAAGATATTCCACGACGGAGTCAAGGTTTGCAGGTTCTACCACCAGAAGATACCGCGAGTGGCTCTCTGAGAATAACAGTTTATCACAAGATATTTTGTCCTGTGGTACATTCTCAAGCGATATTGTGCAGCCTATGTCGCTAGTCATTGCAATCTCGCTTGCCGCGACCGCAAATCCGCCCTTTGAGCAGTCGTGTGCTGCCTTTAATTTTGCGTTTTGTATCAGATGGAGCACTGCATCCATGTTCTTTTTTGATTCCCTCATGTCAACTTGAGGACAATGGCCTCCGATGAATTTGTGTATGTACTCATAGTATTCAGAGCCGCCAAGCTCATCCTTTGTTCTACCCACCAACAACAGCACATCGTTGTCCACTATTTTTTGCGGTTTGAGCGGGTTTTTGTCGATGAGTCCTAGCACGCCGATCAGCGGTGTTGGCTTGATTGGGCCTTGCGGCGTCTCGTTGTAAAGGCTCACCTTGCCGCCAACACATGGTATGCCATAATATTTTGAGAATTCGGTTATTCCCTTGAGGGATTCTAGAAATGTCCAGAATATTTCCGGGTTTTCGGGGTTTCCAAACTGCAGGTGGTCCACCATTCCTATTGGTGTGGCTCCCGTGCACACTACATTTCTGCACGCTTCCTCAAAGCAGCCAATAGCGCCATGTCTTGGATCAAGATAGCAGTGCTTGGGATTGCCGTCTATCTTTACTGCAAGATATTTTCCGTTGTCCAGTCGCAGTACTGCCGAATCTACTCCTGGCTTTACAACAGTTCTTATTCCCACTTCATGGTCGTACTGGCCATACACCCACGACTTGCTTGCAATGTTTGGACTTGCAAGAAGCCTCAGAAGTGTTCTTGTCATATCGAGGGCAGGCTTTGGTTCTTTTTTCTTTTTTAGCTCGTCAATATATGCAGGTCTTTTTGATGGCCTATCAAGCAGAGGCGCGTTTGCAACAATTTCCGCCGGCATTGAAGCAAGTACGGTGTTTTTTTCCCTGACCTTCATTATTTTATCGCCAGTTACCTTTCCTATTACAGAGCAGCTTATCCTGAACCGCTTGCAGATCTGTTGCAGTGTAGCGAGTTTTTTCTTATCAGTGATTATCAGCATTCGCTCCTGCGACTCGGATGTCATTATTTCAGATGGCTTCATGTTCTGCTCTCTTAGGTGGACTTGGGCTACGTCAAGTTCTATTCCCACACCCAGTGCATCGGCAGTTTCTGAAACTGCGCAAGATAGGCCTCCACCCCCAAGATCCTTGATTGCCTTGATGCAGCCTTTGTTTCGCGCCTCAAGTGTTGCCTCTATTATCAGTTTTTCAATGAATGGGTCTGGAATCTGCACAGCTGAGCGGTCTTCCGTTTCAAGAGAATCAGAGGCAAACTGCGCTCCTCCTATTCCGTCCCGGCCGGTAGAGCCGCCCATTAGGACTACCACGTCACCAGGCTCTGCATGATTTTTGAATAGATTTTCTTTTTTTCCAAAACCCACCGATGCGACATCAACTAGTGCATAATTTGTATAACATTCATCGAACTCTACCTCCCCTCCAACGGTAGGGATGCCAAGGCAGTTGCCATAATCGGCGATTCCAGTCACGGCGTTCTTGAAAAGCCAGCGGGCATGAGAGTCCTTTTCTATATTTCCAAATCGTAATCCATCAAGTATTGCAATCGGTCTTGTGCCAGCAGACAGTATGTCCCTTATCACACCGCCCACTCCTGTGGCAGCACCCCCATACGGCTCAACTGCAGACGGATGGTTGTGACTTTCAATGTGAACTGTTACCACATAACCATCTCCCACGTCAAGGACCCCGGAATCGTATCCTTTTTCATGAATTACTCGCGGACCCGATGTGGGAAGCATTTTCAGGTGTATTTTTGATGATTTGTAAGAGCAGTGCTCCGACCACTCTGCTGCCACTATATGCGTTTCAGTCTCATTTGGCGTACGACCGATTTTCTTTGTCAGGTATTCGAGTTCTTGCGGATGGAGGCTCATCGTCTTGCACCGACAGTGGCTATCAGGGATTCAAATATCAGGTTTGAAGGTCGGCTGTCTTTGGGGTTTATCTCCGCTTCCACGGCGCGCTCCGGATGGGGCATCATGCCAACGACGTTTCCCTCTTTGTTGCATATTCCTGCTATGTCAAATACTGAATCGTTGATGTTCTCGCCATATCTGAATACTATCTGATTATTTTTCTTGAGTACTGCCAGAGTCGCCTTGTCAACATAGTAACGGCCTTCCCCGTTTGCAATTGGTATTGGGATTCTTTGTTTTAGCTCAAACTGACTGGTAAACGGCGTTCTATTGTTTTCCACTATTAACTCAGTCCATCTGCACATAAAGTTCAGCGAAGTGTTTCTTAGCAATACGCCTGGGAGCAGTTCTGATTCCACTAGGATTTGAAAGCCGTTGCAGACGCCTAGAACTGGCATTCCCTTATCAGCCATTTTTTTTACATCGGCAATTACAGGACTGTGGGCTGCGATGACTCCGGCCCTCAGCCTGTCTCCATAGGAGAATCCGCCAGGAAGCACGACTGCGTCAAGATTCTTTGGAAGTTTGTCCTCGTGCCAGAAATACTGGACATCTAGATTGAAGACGTCCTTTAGTACATGATACATATCCCGATCGCAGTTGCTGCCGGGGAAAACTATGACGCCGACTCTCACAAATCAAGTTCTCCGACCGCACTATTAAACCATAATCGAATGACAAATCTTTTTTATCTACAAAATAGGCAAAACGGATAATGGGATATGTAAGAGACATAATGAACAAACACGTAGTTACGATCTCAAAGGAGAAAAGCTGCCTTGAGGCCTCAAGACTCCTTCAGGAAAAAGACATTAGTTTTCTGGTAGTCGTAGAGCAAAACAACCCAGTAGGAATTATAACTGAGGCGGATTTTGTGCGAAAGCTTGTGGCCCAGGACAAAAAACCTTCTGAATTGAAGGTGGCAGACATAATGTCACCAAAATACAGATGGGTCGAGCCGACCACCGCCATAGAGGACGCAGTTCAAAAGATGCTAAATAACAACATTCGAAGGCTAATAGTGCTCGAAGAAGGAAAGCTTGCCGGCGTCATAACCCAGACAGACCTTGCAGCGTACCTAAGAAGCAAGTTGTTAATCGATGAGACCATAAGAGGAATCGGAAGCGAAGACTAGATCGGTTTTGCAGAAAAGGTGACCTTGCTCACCATGGGATTGTATATCCTGAGCTCATCACATAGCTTTTTTGTCGTCTTTTCAGCTGTGTCTTTTGTTTTGGACGAAATATGAAATTTTAGCATTTTTGCAGAACGGATTTTTTTGACTTCCGAGTAGCTGCCTTTGAGGACAAGATCGTTAAGTATTGTTTCTCCTTCGGGATCGTTCATCCCCGGCTTGTTTTCAATTATTACTTGCACTTCAAAGAGGGGCAACGAGTCGGATTTATCCTCGCTCTAATATAATCTACAACAGGGAATAGATGTTATGGTATAATGTATTAATTTATAATGCAATGTAGATTCTAAAACTAAAGTGAGCCGACATAGATACTGGAAACTGACAGCTGATGAGATGCTAAAAGCAGAATATGATCCAGCCAAAGTTCTGAACTGGGAGATAAAGGGAGTCAAAGAGCCCGAATCAGAGGCAATATTTATCGGCACATTCATGTACAGAAACGGAACACCACTTGATTACACACCTATCAAGGGAATAGCATTTTACCACAACAATGTCGAAAAAAAAGAAGTCGACGAAGTCACAAAATTCCTAAAGGACAAATTCGGTGGCGAGCCAAAAGAAAAGGGAACCAGAGTATTTCTTGAGAATTCCAAAGAGATCTACACAGGAAAGGAAATTGGCCAGCTCGCAAAGGAAATGGAATCAAGATTTAAGCTAAGAGGGATAATCTCAATAGAATTCAAGGACATCACCGAAGAGGAGCGTAAAAAGTCCGGTCTTGCAGACGCAAAGCTGCTGCCCATCCCTGGAAAGCATTAATTTCGCAACCTAAATAGATATTCGTCGCCCATACAAGGCATGTCAGAGCTGCAGGGAATCTATGCACATTTGGCGGAGCTTAGGAGCAGGATAATCAGGATAGTCATTGCGCTGGGAATAATCATCACGTTTATGCTAACGTTCAAGCTTGCGCCAGTTGTAGTAGGCGGAATCACGCTGTACTATCCAATGCCAGAACCACTGCACAACATGGCAGCCCAGATTACAAACTACATGAAAGAGACACTTGTGCCTCAGAATGTGCAGCTCATACAGACTGCTCCGGGCCAGGCCTTTTATGCTCAGGTATACATTGCCGCTCTGGTGGGATTGGTTGTCTCGATGCCCATCATTGTACGCGAGCTTACATCGTTTATCAAGCCGGCTCTTTCTGAAAGCGAAGTGCATGCAGTCCGCTCAATAGCACTGCCTGCAATCGCGTTATTTGTCACCGGTGCCATATTTGCGTACCTTACAGTAATTCCGTTCATGCTTGATTTTCTTTACCAGTACGGTGAGTCGTCCGGACTGGTCACATTTCTGAACGTGATGGACTTTGTTACCTTTGTGCTGCAATTTCTTTTGGCATTCGGAGTTGCATTCCAACTTCCACTGATAATGTATGCTGCCACCGCTTCCGGAATGACCGACGTGCAGTTTTGGAGAAGAAACATCAGGTACGCGTTTGTGATTCTTGTCATAGTCGGTGCAATTGTAACCCCAGATGGGAGCGGTGTGACAATGTGGTTCATTTCAGGTCCCATGATTGGGCTTTATGTCGTAGGCATGTTTTTGCTTGAGAGACGCGAGCGAAATACTAGAAGACTTAAATCTGAAGATATGCCTAAGAACAAATAGATGCTATCAAGTATTATGGGCCTTATCGCCGGACAAGAGTGGATCTTTATCATAATTGCAGCTGCGATATTGATATTTGGCGCAAAAAAGATTCCAGAGCTTGCCAAGACCATGGGCAAGGCAAGAGTAGAATACGAGAAAGGCAAGCTTGAATCAGAAAAAGAGCTCAAAGACCTAAAGGAAAAGAAAGACTAGGTCTCTGCAATTTTTGCAAACTCGTCCATTATTTTTCCAAACTCCAATGCGATCTTTTTTTTGGCAAACACCCCCACAATCTTTGAGATGCCGCCAAGCTTGATGTTCGCATTTACTGTAAGCTTTGTTCCATCAGGTACACTCTCAAATTGTTCTACAAAATGGCTTCCCTTTGCGTCGCCGCCTATAACGAACACTTCGTGAGTTTCCGGATACTTTGTTACATGTTTTGTCATCATTACAAACTCACGTGAGCCCACTTGAAGGTGTTCTTCCACTACTGCGATGTTTTCTCTGACCGAGCGCACCCTGACTGATGTAAAGTATTGAGGCAGTAAGTTCTGAAAGTTCTCATAGTTTGCCACTATTCCAAAGACGTGTTCTCTTTTTGCCCTAATTGTCTTCTCAAGGATTATCTTTGGCACACGTACTAGCTGCCCCATCTTTTGTATAAATCGTGCTCGATTCCAAACTGGTCAAGGCACTTTCCAACAGTATGGTCGACAAGCTCATCTATTGATTTGGGCCTTGTATAAAATCCCGGAACAGGTGGCAGTATCACCACTCCAAGCCTTGCAAGTTTGAGCATGTTTTCAAGGTGTATTGCAGTAAGTGGCGTTTCCCTAGGCACCAACACGAGCTTACGCGATTCCTTCATTGTGACGCCGGCTGCGCGCGCTACCAGCGTCTCATCATATCCGTTGGCAATGCTTGAAAGCGTCTTCATGCTGCAGGGGATTACTATCATCCCATCAGTCCTATAAGTTCCGCTTGATATGCCGGATGCAAGATTAGAGTCATCAGAATACTGCGATGCAAGTGTCTTGACGTCATCTAGTTTGTAGTCAGTTTCCATGGACAGGCATTTTTTTGCCCATTCTGTCATCACAAGATGCGTTTCCACTTTCTTTTCCCGTAGTACTTTGAGCATTCTTACGCCATACACTACACCTGTACTTCCTGTAATACCCACTACGAGCTTCATCAACATTACTTGAAAGACAGATTATTTTAAGATGTAACAGGATGGGGCAGATTAGCACCATGAAAACGAGTTTAGTTATATTAGACTAGTTTTGAACTCTGATTATACATGATAAGGCCCGCTGAGATTCACAAGATAGTAAAAGAGTATTCCAGTTTTAGAATAGGCGTTCTTGGCAGTCATTCGGCCCTTGAGATAATGGATGGGGCAAAGGATGAAGGACTGCAGACTGTAGTGATATGCCAAAAAGGCAGGGATGCCCCATACAGGAGATTCCAGAGAATTGCAGATGAGATCATAGTGGTCGACAAATTTCAGGACATGGCATCTGCAAAAATGCAAAAATTATTCAATGACACCAATACGATAATCATTCCCCACAGGGCTCTCACAGCATACCTTGGATATGATGTAATAGAGAACAAGTTCAAGGTGCCGATTTTTGGCAACCGTTCACTGTTTCAAGCAGAGGAGCGAAGTTTTTCAAAGAACCAGTATCATCTGCTTGAAAAATCGAAGGTAAGATTTCCGCGACTCTTCAGGGATCCAAAAAAGATAGACAGGCCTGCAATTGTCAAGGTGCAGGAAAAGACACGCAAGATGGAACGGGCCTTCTTTACTGTATCATCGTATGAGGACTATAAGCAAAAGTCAGAGGAGAGAATAAGAAAAGGAATTATCAGAAGGGAAGATCTCAAAAAGGCCAGCATCGAGGAGCTAGTTCTTGGAACATACATGAACTTTAATTATTTTCACACACCAATATCAGAGCAGGTCGACTTTATCGGAATTGAAAGGAGATTGCAGACAAACCTGTACGACTTTAACTCTCTCCCGGCAAAACAGCAGATGGATATTGACGTTGACATACAGAACATCGAGGTAGGGCACACACCTGCAAGCATAAGAGAATCTTTACTTGAGAAAGTAATAGAAATTGGGGACAAGTTCGTCGCAGGAGTCAGAAGGATTTATCCGCCTGGAATCATAGGACCGTTCTCGCTCCAGAGTGTCATAACAAAGGACCTTGAGCTTGTAGTGTACGACGTATCTCTGAGGGTGCCAGGAAACCCGATTGTAGCAACAACATCGCCTTACACAAAATACCAATATGGCGAAACATTTGGAGTTGGCAGAAGAATAGCAATGGAGCTCAAAAGGGCCTACGAGCTTGGGCGATTAGATAAAGTCCTGACCTAGGCTTCGACTGGCTCTTTTAGAAGCGTCTTTCTGACAAGAATTGGGATATTGTAGAATGCTGCCAGTGCAACTGCATCAGATGCCCTGTAGTTTCTAAGTACGATGTCTTTTTTCCCCGTAAAGTACAGGTTTGCTCTAAGAACACTACCACTCTCATACACCTTGGTTTTGACAAGCAGTATCTCGTTTTCCTCGCACAGTTGTTCGATCAGATTGTATATGGTGGGCAATCCGTCTCTTTTTCCCTCCACAAAGCTTTTGATGTGTCTTGCAACCTCTCCTGAAAATGCTCTCATGTGAAATTCTTTTTTGTCATCTGATTGCAGGACGATTATTCCCTCAAGCGCATATGGATCGATAAAACCGACGTAGGAGATCTTTGCGGTGGAATAGTCCGGATCTTGTTTCTGGTCTATGTTCAATTCCTGTATTCTTTACGTATTGATTTGATATAAACATACGAGAATTAAAAAAATGGATAACTTATCAGTCCTACGCGGCTCTTATATTCAAAATTTGTAAAATCGTTTTCGATGCGAATCGACATACCGCTGCCGTGTCCAAGCTGTGGAGGAAAGATGTATTCAGTAAACTATGAGGCGACACTGAAGATCCTAAAAGACAGAACTTGGCATGTCTGCAAAGAATGTAAGTTCTCAAGGAACGTAGAAGATTTCAAAAAGACCCTCTGCTGCGCATGACAGCATGAGTTTTTTCTTTTTATTTGAGATAGATTTAATGATGGTCTAGTAAAACCGCTCTCAGATGGCAGACGGCCAGACAAGGGACGGACGATTGCTCATTGCGCTTGGCTTTGCCAGCATCGCAATCCTGTTTCTAATCTACGCAAGGCTTGGTAACTCGGAGATAACGCCGGATGCGCTCACGAGCGTCGAACGACTGGGCGTAATGTTCTATGTGCTGCTTATTGTGGCCCTCGGCGCTATCTCATACGGCATGTATCAATATCACAAGCAGAAAATAGGTACTGAAAAGGACGACCCTTTCTCAATAATAGCTAACATAACGTGGAACAAAAAGTCAAGGAGGATATTTACCATAACCGCGATTGCCTATGGATTATTCTTCTCGCTCACATCAGGAATACTGGTTTACCAGCCGGATGTGATCTTCTCAATGCATTACGGGGTACAGGTGCCGTCTGCATTTATCGCCCCATGTTGTGGCGATATAGGGTACGTCCCAAAATTCATCTTTTACATAACAGAGCATCTAGGAATGCAGATAATACCAATTAATCTTATCTTGCAGATTGCCGTGTCATATCTTGTAGGCCTGAACATGGCAATTGCCGCAAATGCATTTTCCATACTGCGAAAAGGGGCAGGGGCAGGAAGTGTTGCAGCCGTCACGGGTCTTTTCATTGCATGCCCCACATGCGCTGGGACTTTTGTTTCCCTTTTTCTGAGCTCGTCCGGGGCCGTAGCCTTTACTCTTGCAATAACTCAACTCCAGACGTTGTTTATTGCAATATCGATTCCGCTCTTGGTGGCAACACCAATCATAATGGCAAAAAAGATCAAAAGCAGCGGATGGAGCTGTAAGGTGCAGCCCTAGGCCGATGCCTTTTTGACTTCAGGTATCTTCCAGTTCCCTATATCATATCCGTCGCGCCGCAGATATTTTAGGGTAAGCTTGTAAATCAGCTCATCGTGGTCTACCTTTTGCAGTATATCCGACCAGAGAATCTTACCGTCATTATCTATTATTTTTTTAAACTCTGGATTAAGCGCCTCTGCAATTTGCACGCATTGATCAAATGTCTTTCCGTTTCTGTATGCCCTGCTTCGCACATCACAGCTTCGCATATGCAGATATTGGCAAAACTAGGATAAAAATTAGTTGAACTGTTTTAGCTTTTCAACGACTATCTTGAATATCTCGTTGTTGTCCAACAGGACGCATGGAAGGTTGTTCTCAAAGCATGCATGTCCGCTCTCAGTATCGCGTGTTATCAATATCATGTTATTTTCCTTCGCATAATTTATGACCGAATAATCAGTGTGCAGTTTCTTGCCCTCGCCTATGAGCTTTTTAACAGAATATGCATCATAACCGAGCGATCGTAGTTTCTCATCCCACCCGTCATCCATCTCGTCGACCAGTATCTTCAACAGCAGGTAGTACGATTCTGTCTGATTTAAGTCATTGACCAAGATAGCCTATTACTAGTGGTAGAAATACCGCTAGTCCTACCATTGCCCCCATTAGCATCACCACGTGATGGGTGTCCATGAATGCTGTTCATTTCACGACTTGTAATTTGTTAGTATGTTTAGAATGAACAGATATTCTACAGATGCGACGTTATTTTTTTGACCCGGTTGATGATCGACATTTTTTTGGTCGGGCTGACCTCAGGCTCCATGGTAAAATAAATTGTCTTTCTCCTAGTATAGATTACAATCTGAGAAACGCGCTCACGCTCCACATTTACGTAGCGGACCTTACCCAGTGTCTTATCAAACTCTTTGCGCATTTTGCGTCTTTGCGCCACCTGCATACAAAAATGCTCCTCTTCTTTTTGGGATTTGAGTGAGGTCTTTCCTTCTTTCATTATGGACTCTAGTATGTTTCCTTTCAGGTCAATGATTGCCGCAAAGCGCATTGTAGAATCAAGACCGATTATATTCTCGACAACCTGTATCAACGGGATGTGCTTGTATGCATTCAATTTATTTCAGCTCTGAATTTACCAAATATAATTTGTAATTATGCACTGCATGATCGTCAATCAGCAAATTGTAAACAAGACGTTATAATAAACAAGGTAGCATATGCAGTATTGAGAAAATCTATTAAAAAAATCATTGACGAATTGGAAGAAAAATCAAGAAAAGAGAGAACGAAAAGATACGACGTAAAGCCAGAAGACAGGATGCTGGCAATCACGTACGAGACAGGACAGTTCATTCATTCCCTAATTGTTGGAATTAGAGCCAAAAGCGCACTTGAGCTTGGCACGTCAACTGGATATTCCACTTTGTGGATAACAGATGCTATCCTAACACACTATAAAACCCCAAGAATAACTACTATTGAGAGAAATCCAAAAAAGATAGAACGCGCCATACGCAATTTTAAGCGTGCGGGCGTATCACGATTCATCAGAATAAGGAGGAATGAAATCGGAAATGTACTAAAGGGCCTTCCAAGGAACGCCAAGTTTGATTTTGTCCTAATTGATGCAGACAAGGAAAATGTCATAGAATACGCAAGACTCATCATTCCACACCTAAAAGATGGAGGTGTCATGGTAACTGATAACATGCTGTATCCTAAAAAATACCGCAAGATGATGCACCAGTATTCAACGTACCTTGCATCAAGGCAGAATCTGCAGACATGCACGTTGGCCATAGGTAACGGCCAAGAGATCACTGTGAAGAAGGGTTAGGTGTCTTTTCCAATTTTTTTGCGATTTTCTTTATTTGAGTTGCCTCGGTCCTGATTTGCTTTGCCAGAACCTGCTTTTTTTGTTTGAGTGTTTTAACTTTACCTATCTCTTGTTTTTTTATCTTTGAAAGGGTGGATTTTTGAGTTCTAAGCTGCCGCTCCAGCAGAGTTTTGTCTTTTCTTATGCTTTTTAGCTCAGAATCAGCAAGTTTGATTTGTTGTTCAAGTGCAATTTTTTCTGCAAGTATTGCATCAAGCAGATGTTGGTCTTCCTCAATTTGCGATATTGATGTAGAAGTTTTTTTCAGTTTGTCTTTTTGTTCTGCTATTTTTGCCGCAAGCAAGGCCTGTTTTTGTCTTGAGGATTCTAGATACTTTTCATAATTTGATATTTGTTTGAGAATCTTTCCCTGCTGTTCCAGCTTTGAGCGCTCCATTTTCACTTGTGCTTCAAGTTCCATTTCTTTAGACTTTGCAGTCTGCATCACTTTTTCATATTCCTCCTTTATTGCCTGCAGATGCTCATGTTCTTGCTGTATTTTCTGTGCAGCCCTAGCCTGTTCTGCAAGCTTTGCGCGTTCTGTGGCGACCTGGCTCGATAAAGCGGTCTGTTCGGCATGAAGTTTTGCCACAATTGCGTCGCGCTCACGTTTTGCCTTTTCCAACTCTTCTTCTTGTAATTTTATCTGCTCAACCAGTGCTGTCTGCTCCTTTACTGCTTTGCGTTCGAGCTCAATCTGCTGTTGCAGTCTTTCCTGTTCTATTCGCAGCTGTTTTTCAAATTCCTTTCTGTCCAGTATTATTTGCATCAGTTTTGATTGCTCGATTTTCAGCTGGTCAGTCTTGTTTTTCTCCCTTTCAAGATTACTCTGTTCTGCGCTTATTTGCTGGCGGATTTGATCTAGATCCTGTTTTGGTGGTGACCAGCCTTTTGGCATTGCGCCTGCGACAGGTTTTTGATGTACTTTTGCCACACTTGCAGTCTGGATTGTTTCTAGTTGATTGGATTTGTCTTGCAGTACGTGTTCCAGTCTTGCAATTCGTTGATTTGCAAGCGTGACTTGAGATTTGAGCGAGTCTATTGTCTGCTCAGGTTCCTGTTGCGCAAGGACACTTTCAGGGTTTATTCTTTCTCCAAGCTTTGCCTCAAGATACAAGCGGTCCGAGTTGTAAAGCGATTTTCCTTGTTGTAGCGATTCTAAAATAAACTGTAATCGTCCTATATCTCCGGCTCTTGCAGTAATCAATCTTTGCACTTTGGCAACAAGTCCTTCTTCAGTTTTAATTTTTTGTACCAATCCAATTTCATTTGCAAGCTTGGAATCAAGATATTTTTGATCAGAGTTGTAGAGTTTGCGGCCCGAGTTAATGGTGTTAAGAATGTGCATCAGCCTGCCACTGTCGCCGTTACCTGTGGCAATCAGCTTTTCAACAAAAGCTCTAGTCTCCTCAACAGTTAAGGTTGCCATGCCCTTTTTTCTTACGTACCACTCATATTTTAATAACTCATGAATTCGCACAAATTAACAAACAGACAAGATCATTTCAGTGAGATTTTCATGATAGGGGTCCAGTTTCGGACCACGTTTGATGATTTTATAATCGAGATCTTGGCAAATTCGAGTGTGTTTTTTAATGTAATCTCTTTTGCGATCTGCCTCCTTGTTGCATTAGGCAATTTCTTGTAGATCAGACTTATGTGTGGTCGAAAGCGGTACTTTGCATGATTGCCAAGACGTTTTGCTAGTATTCTATTCAGCTCGGCCAGCTTCTTTGATGTTCCTACATCAAAATAGAGTGTCTTCCAGATATACCCAGAATGTCGGATGCCAGTAACTCTTACTTTCATCTTTGTAATGTGTCTGCAATCATGCACTGCTTTTCTTGTCAGTCGGGCATTATTGATTCCGCTGTACAGTGTGATGTGCGGCGTAAACTGTGGTGCCTTGTATTGTTTTGCAAGATCATAAATTATGTTTTGAAGATATTTTTTGTCTTTTGCCGATGGTTCAAGCCAGATTGAATATGTCATGTCATTTTTTCAGTTACGATTTTGCGATATTCAGGATACTCGGTCGCAGTATAGTTTTGCGACATTTCTTCTGCAAATATCGTATCGTCTATTGCTGTGAGTAGATGGGCCGCCATCGCAGGAATGCGTATTATATCAGGTGCAGTCACTGTGCGAACCTGTTCTTTTGCAGTCATTATGTCTTTTTCTCTATACTCAATTGTACCTGAAAGGATGTAATGAATAGTGTCAAAGTCATGATAGTGTCCTCCACGTGAGAATCCTTTTTTTATTTCTACAATGTTTATTCTTTTTTGGCCGTATGATAGGAACAGTATTTTCCCTCTTGCGTCAGTTGATTCCTTTTCATAAATTAATTCCATAGCGACGTTTTACATATTATACTAAAAAACTATGCAGATGACTCCACAGATATCTGCAGTGTCAGTGTAGGAGACAGCGCTGTTGGGTTGTTTACGCTCTCCCAGACAAATATTGTTGCCTCGTATAATCCAGGCTCATTGGGAGTCCACGATATAGAAGGTGAGAATGCCTGTGCAGCTGCAAGCTGTCCTGTTATCCAAGACAGTGAAACTGTGATGCCATCCTCATTTTGGATCTGGACTATGTATGCAAAATTCTGTGGTATGTCCTGGCCGTTCTTCAGATCGGCGGCAATCTGTATTTGCTTGCCAATTTCAACGGTTTTTGTTTCAGAATCGCTTGCAATGTCAATGGCATGTGCCGTATCAATGAAAAAGAAAGCAAGCAACACCAATGCAAAAAGCAGCAACTTCATCAGTTTTGTACGGAATCAGGAATTATTTATTGCGTCTGTTTTCCATATTTTTCTACTGCTTCCATTGCACACTCTGTTGAGCAATAGTTGGACGCCCTGTTGGTAAATTCGCGCCCGCAGTTTTTGCACTTCATCGAAATTCGATAAATTGTATTTTGAATAATAAATTAACTATGAAATACCAGAATTGGAAACGCTGTCTAAATGCTTACGATGTTATAAACTTCAAAAATAGATGGTCTGGCAGTTCTTGCCAGATTCCGGCATTACTCCCATCTATCTGAATTGTATTCAGAGTATTTTCTATAAAAGAGGAGCGTATGATTTATTCTAACGTATGGAGCACTTTGCATAATACTGTTGATGATACTCCTCTGCGCGATAAAACGCAGGTGCTGGTTTTATCTCGGTCACTATTTTGCGTGCGTATTTGCCAGAATCCTGTATTTTCTTCATGGATTCGTTTGCCACCCTCTCCTGCTCCGAATCATGACAGAATATGGCTGAGCGATACTGCTTGCCAATGTCAGGTCCCTGCCTATTCAGCGTAGTAGGATCATGGCATCCCCAAAACACATCTAATAGTTGTTCGTACGAGATTTGATCTGGGTCATATTCGACTTGGACTACCTCTGCGTGGCCAGTCGTGTCAGTACATACCTCTTCGTATGTAGGGTTCTTCTTCCATCCCCCCGCATAGCCAACTTGAGTTGATGTAACGCCTTTTGTGTTGCGGAAGATGTCCTCCACGCACCAAAAACATCCGGCGCCAAATGTTGCCTTCATTGGTGATAGTCATACGTAGTTCAATTAAATCATTTTTCCAAGTTTATTTCTCGTAGAGCCACACTTCAATCTTGGTAAGTGGCAGTGTCAGCGAGTCAGGCACTGCGATTAGAAGACCTGCGCTTTTCCCGACATTATTGCATGTGCCTGAAAATCGGACATAGTTTTTGCCCTCACATTGGCCATTTGTGTAGTGTTCAAAAAGTCCGTTATCTTCATCAAAGTTCTTTTGCTGCTCTATTGAGGGCACAAAATATACGTCAAATCCTACAGATTCATCATTGATTTTCACGCTGTAATCAAATGAAGTAAGTTCATTTTGCGTACAGATTGGAATGAACTGCGAATAGCCCGATCTTATCTGTGATGCGTGCTCTTGGTCACCTATTTTGCCCTTCAGCGGCACGTATTGATTTTTGTTCGGATCAAGGCTTTTTTGTATGCCAAGCACGTATTCGACTTGGTGTCGTATGGTATCCGCTCCGAATCTTGCATAATGCGGCTCCCACATATCATGACAGTTTGTGTTTCCATGATGAACCATGATATAGGATTTATTGTGAACACTTCTTACTTGGTCAACGTTTGCTTGTTTTGAAAGATCGAGTCTTGTCTGTGGATCAAGCGGTGCGAGCTCGTCGGTCTTCGTCCAGACGTTGGTCACCTCGTAGATTATGTTTCCTGGATGACTGTTCCAGTCAGACTGGAGGCGTATGTAAAAAGATTGTTTGTTGATTGCTTGCGGTTGAAGGAGAAATGCTGTGCCGATATAGTACGAGATGACAGCTGTTATCAATGCAATTATTATGATGTATCTTGCCCTCATGTGCTGGGTCTTGATTTGATGGGTTTTTGAAAGTTGTCATTATTTCTGGCCTTTGATGGAACAGACGCTTCTTTGCCAACAAGAATTTTGCTTCCTTCAACTATTAGCGGCCTTGTTATGATCTTGGATACAACGATTTGTATTTTATAAACGCGAACGGGAAAATGCGAATATGTTCGAATCGGCAGTATTCAGACATAATGCATGAGTGCTATGGCACATCTTCACTCTTAGAGGTACAGATTCCCGCCGATAAAGATCATCGGCAATATTTCTTCCAGTCTCAAGAAAGTATCGGTGTTCAAGCTCACCAAGTTTTTTGCCATACTTTGCGTTGTTTTTTGCTTGTCTCAATGATACATACTCGGCAACCAGTCTTCTGAGATCTGATTTTCTCATGCTTGAATATCCAGATCAAGCTAAATTTTAAGCCCAACGAGAAGGTTTTTTAGGTAACTTCCTTTGGTGTTGGTACTTGCTGCAAAGGAAACTATGGATATTAGCAGGAGGCGGTGCCGCTGCCGCAATCATAATAGCTGTTCTAGCACTATACATGACATCTCCAGAAGAGATGGTGTATGTGCCGCTAGAGCAGAATCCTCAAGATACTAATGTAGAAGATTACAAGATCAACACCGAATGCGAATTGATTTACGGGCTGACATATGGCGTCTATCCTGACGGCCAAAATATTCCAGGGATGAGAATTGATGATCTTGTGACAAAATATCCGCAAGAGTTTGCACCGTGGAAGGACATTATGGAAGATGAGGAAAAAAGAAGTGCATTTTTCAATCAACAGATTCCTCAGGACTTTGGAAAGGTTCTGGTGGTGGCAATGATGAAAGAGTCTGCAATAAACCCCGAGCTTGTGGAAATTGCATCTCTTATCACCGATCCACAAGGCAGGATGAAACTAGGACAGGAATTTGAGAATTATGGTTGTCAGCAGTATTTTGATGAAAGGTCCGGACCCGACAACTGACTTGTTTGGATTACGGGAAAATTTCAAAATTTTGTCAAAACATGGATCAGAATTGAAAATCATCATGTTTAATAGCATACATAGAATGTAAAAGACATGGCAAAAAAGACTGCAAAGAAAACTGCAAAAAAGAAAACAGCCTCCAAAAGCAAGAAAAAATAAGTAGACCTCAAGGTCTTTTTCTTTTTTAATATCTATTTATGCAGAATTATTTTTTCAATTTTACAAATTTTAGGCAAACAAGTTCACATGATGCCAGAATTACTTCCGACAAGAGATCGTCCTGTTTGCCTGTGCACATATTACGCATTTCTGATTAAAAAGGAACGCGTAGAATTCTTTACTAAATAGACAAAAATTGGGTCAATTCTTAGAATGATGGAATTTGTTTCTTGCAAGTACGATTACCGCTGTAGGTAGGCCGATATACATACCTAGGTTCAGCAATATTATGCTAATTCCGTAACCGAGCATCTGTTGTTCGGAGTTGATTTCAGCATGTGCAAGAATTGCCAAAGATGAGAGCATCGGGGTTATCGCCACGCGTACAGTCTCTTTGAATGCAGGATTCTGTCTTTCCCAGTCAGCAACTGTTGGACTGAACGAATAGTAAAATCCGTTAAATCCTGCCATAAACGCTGTGCCAGAATCGGTTCTAAGCAGTATGTCATCTCTTATTTCCCGGAGACGTTGCACCTGCCATGCAGTCTCCGTACCATATGCCGCAGTGGCCACAAGACATCCGCCTCCCTTTGTATCCTTGTCAAGAACACAAACACCATTCTCAAGATGTGTTCCAGGACCGCATTGCGTTCTGTCTACCGGTCTTGGCTCTGGTTCAGGTTCCGGTTCCGGTTCCGACTCGGGTTCTGGAATTTGTAGTACTTGATAAATCGTCTTTCCTGGGAAGTTAGTGTTGAACCATTCCATGAATGCAGGCTCTGTATTGTATCGGTTAACGTAGTATTGCGGATCCAGATTAGGATCGGGAAATCCCGGTATGTGGGTTGCTATGGGATCTTTTTTTCCTGGCTCTGGCAGGCCCACTGCCTCATAGATGCTGTCATAGTGTGATCCATAGTGTGTGTCAAACCATTCCTTGTATGCCGGCTCGCTGTTGTACCTATCAACATAGTACTGAGGATCTTGCTTTGGGTCAACAAAGGCTGCCAGTTGTTTTTCTTTTTGTTCCTGATCGGGCTTTGGTGTTGGCTCTTCAGACACCGTAGTCAGCGATATTGTATTTGATGCACTACCAGTCCCGACAGCATTTATTGCATATACGCGGTAAGAATAAGTATTCTGTAGTAGCCCAGTATGGGAATACGATGTACTTGTCGTCTTGCTTGTTAGGGTAAGAAAAGAACCAGAGCCGACCTTGTACTCTATTTTGTATCCTGTGATTGGCGAGCCGCCATTGTTTGAGGGGGCCGTCCAGGACAGGTTTATCTGGGTTGGCGAGACCACTGTTCCTGATAGTTTTGGTGCATCAGGCACAGACGATTGCGGACCGCTTGATGTTGTCGGTGTTGCAGATGCCTCGTTTGATGGCAGTCCGATTCCTGCCGAGTTTATTGCAGATACCTTGTAATAGTATGTGGTGCCGGTGGTAAGGCCTGCGTGAGAGTATTTTGTGGTTGCATTCTGGGTGCTTGTGAGTGTTTCGTACTGCCCATCTCCTTTTCTGACCTCGATTTTGTATCCTGTGATTGGCGAGCCGCCATTGTTTGAGGGGGCCGTCCAGGACAGGTTTATCTGGGTTGGTAGAATTGGAGATGCACTCAATCCTGTTGGAATGCCTGGTGGGCTTGTAGTAGGCTGCGATTGTGGTGCAGTCGAAGTAGACAGCGGTGTTGCCGAGGCTTCGTTTGAGATCGGACTGCCTCCCAGCGTAAAGTATGCTGAAACGACAAACGTGTAAGTATTGCCAGTGGTAAGACCTGTGACTGTGTATGTGGTGCCAGCAGAGTTGGTATTATCAACAACTGTCCTGTATGCATTAACGCCAATCTTTTCTTCGATTTTGTATCCTGTGATTGACTGTTTGTAGGTCTGAGATGGAGGCACCCATGATAGTATGATTGAGGTAGGCGATACGGCGGTGGCAGTAAGTGTAGGTGTAGTTGTCTCTTTTGGAGTGGCAGATGTTTCACTTGAAGAGCCTGCGCCAACGGAGTTTATTGCAGCAACTTGATAGTAATATGTGGTGCCGGTGGTAAGGCCAGTATGCGAGAATGTGGTGGCAGTACTTTGCGTGTTTGCCACAAGCGTCTCAAAAGATCCAGAGCCTTTCTTTACTGAAATCTTGTAACCTGTGATTGGCGAGCCGCCATCACTTGAAGGTGAGCTCCAGGAGAGTGTTATCTGGGTAGGAGATGCTACAACTGCAGTGAGGCTCCCAGGTGCACTTGGTGTACTAGCTGAAGAAGATGCAGTCGGTGTCGCAGATGATTCGGCAGAAACAGAACTTGTTCCAACTGAATTTATTGCAGAGACACGGTAAACGTACAGCTGGCCTGATGTTAGTCCAGTATGTGAGTATGTTGTGGCAGTGTTTTGCGTGTTTGCCACCAGAATTGTGAATGTGCCGGAGCCGACCTTGTACTCTATTTTGTATCCTGTGATTGGCGAGCCGCCATTGTTTGAGGGGGCCGTCCAGGACAAGTTGATTTGTGTTCCTGAAACTGCGGCAGCATTCAAGTTTGTCGGAGCGCCGGGAACACCAGACGTTGAAGACGACGTAGGTGTTGCCGATGCCTCATTTGATGCAGTTCCTGTTCCAACTGAGCTTATGGCATAGACCCGGTAAGTGTAGGATGTCCCAGTTGTCAGGCCGCCATGTGAATATGTGGTTGCGGTGCTGCCCGTATTAGATACGAGTGTGGTGTACGAGCCAGTGCCAGATTTTACCTCGATTTTGTATCCTGTGATTGGTGAGCTTCCCGGACTGGGGGCCGTCCAGGACAGGTTAATTTGCGTTGGAGATACCGGGACTGCTGAGAGTCCTGTCGGAGATCCGGGTGCAGACGGGGCAGACGATGCAGTAGGCTGGCCGACTGCCTCACCTGACGGGTTTTGACTTGTTCCAAACTCTGTTATTGCATAAACACGATACACATAGACCTGGTTTGTGGTCAGGCTGCCATGAGAATATGTTGTAGATGAGCTGCCAGTGTTTGAGACCAGTACAGAATAAGGATTGGAGCCCACGCGGAACTCTATTTTGTATCCGGTAATCAGATAACCTCCGTTGTTGGTCGGAGCAGACCAGGACAAGTTGATTTGCGTTGGAGATACCGGGACTGCTGAGAGTTCTGTCGGAGACCCTGGCAGGCTTGCAGTAGAGGAGGATGTTGGAGTAACTGTGATCTCGTTTGACGCTGTTCCGATTCCTGCAGTATTAACTGCGGAAACGCGATACGTATAAGATTGTCCTGTAGTGCGGCCGGTGTGGTAATAGTATGTGTTCGAAGTGTTATCTACCAGAACATCGTATGCACCGGAGCCTGTCTTGTATTCTATTTTGTATCCAAGAACAGGCGAATCCCCGGTGTTGGCCGGAGCAGACCAGAACAGGTTAATCTGCGTAGGAGATACCGCAGTTGCTGAAAATCCCGACGGTGGCCCCGGTGGTATTGCCGCGTTTGCCTCTACAAACAACCAAGACAGAATAAGAATGGAGGAAAGTAACAGTACACGCTTCATTTTGTCTAAATCAAGAAAATACAGACTGATAAATACTTGGCATAAATTATTAGGGAGTTAACTCAAGTAGTTTTGGCCGGGTCTAACAATTAAAAAGCCTGTTTTCTTTAGATTACCATATGATCAAAGGACTCGTAGCATCGATGAGTCTTACTCTGATACTTGTTTTCGGGCTGTTATTTGCGCTGCTTGCAGGGCTTGCGGCCTACTTTAACATCGGAATATACGCTACTGTCGGTATGGCAATAGTGCTAGGGTTGATACAGTGGGCAATAGGGCCTGCAATAGTACGATGGAGTACAAACATGGTGCCGCTCGATCACAGAGAATATCCGTGGATAGAAGAGACCGTCCACGAGATGTGTATCAAAAACAGGGTAAAAATACCAAAGATAACAATAGCAAATACATCAATGCCAAACGCGTTTGTGTTCGGCAGAACAAGCGGGTCGGCAACACTGACTTTGACGCGAGGCCTTTTGAGTAACCTCACAAGGGATGAGGTAAAGGCAGTCATAGCTCATGAGATAGGCCACATAAAGCACAATGATATGGTGACCATGACCATAGTATCAGTCATTCCTACTATTGCCTACTTTATTGCAATGTCGACTCTTTTTAACAGATCAAGGAACCAGGGAGGTGGTGCCGTCATGATAGGGATAGGGGCGTTTGCAGTATACTTTGTGACAAATCTTTTGATTTTGTATTTTTCAAGACTGCGCGAGTATTATGCCGACAATTTTGCTGGAAGGCAGATAAAACCATCGCTTCTTGCAAACGCGCTTGCCAAGATAACCTACGGATTGAGCCTTCAAAAGCAGGAAGTGAAAAGTTCCACACTCCGCTCGTTTTTTGCAGTAGACCCTGTTTCGTCCAGCTACGAGGTGTCCAAGTTTGCCTCCTACTATAAGGATCAACATATTTCAGAAGAAGAGGTTCAAAAGGCAATGGATTGGGAGAGGCGCAATAGCTTTAGCAAATTCGGCGAGATATTCAGAACGCATCCTCTGACATACAAGAGGATCGAAAAGCTGTACCAGCTTGAGCGAAGCCTTCAGAGCAACACATGAGAACCGTTTATTTTCAATAAAACCTAAAACAAATTGTTGCATCATGTCCTAGTTTTCCTACTTGTGGCCTCTTTGCTATTTGCAGTTCCACATGCTGCCGTTGCCCAAGACAAGGCAGAAGCTGAGAGACTCTACAAAGAATCCATGTCAAAGTTCTCAAAAGGAGATTACACTGGAGCCATTTCAGGGTTTGATAAGATACTTGGAATGTTTCCAGACCACACACAGACGCTCAGGATGAAGGCAGTTGCAGAAAGCAATCTTGGATATCATGAAAAATCCATGATCAACTTTTACAAGGTACTGCAAAAAGAACCAGATAATGTCCACGCCATTGTGGGACTGGGCGTCGGATTTGGGAATTTTGCAGAGTATGCAGAGGCAAAAAAATATTTTGAGCGCGCACTCCAGCTTGCTCCATCCAATACGGTTGTCAGAAACTATAACGAATATGCTGATAAGGTGATCGCAAAGTATCCGTACAAGCCTACAGAAAAACCTCCTGTTGTGGAGCCGCTGAAAAGCTCGCAGATACCCTCGTGGGTCAAAAACAATGCCAAGTGGTGGGCCGAAGGCCAGATAGGCGATAAAGACTTTGTAAACGGGATTGAATATCTAATAAGAGAGAAGATAATTCACATATCGGGCCTTCCTCAGGCCACATCATCAGGCGGAGCTGTACCGCAGTGGGTAAAGAGCACTGCAGGCTGGTGGGCAGGAGGCCAGATAACTCAGAGCGATTTTGTAAAGGGCATCCAGTACCTTGTTGAAGTAGGCATAATCACAGTTGATCCGGCAAACCTGCAGGGACAGGATCCGCAAAAGGTAGCAGAGCTTGAAGCGTTTGAAAAATACGTAAGGAAAGTAGCTCAAACTGTTGCAAGCGAGAAAAGATACATCGAGTATCCCAACCCAAGCGGCGATGTGATAAAAAAATTCCTGCGTGATTATACCAAGTGGAACTTTGATCAGCAAATACAGGCCGGCAACCAGCACTTTCCGGACCCTACGTATGAGATAATCGATGGAACATACATTATTCACTACAAGCTGTTTGTCAATGTTCAACCATCTGGGCTTCCGCTAGATCATGTCAGCACGCTAGACCAGTCAATAGCATACTGGGAGAGTCAGAACTTTACCACATCAGATGGGAATCCTGCTAGGGTCAAGTTCACATATACGGATGCCCGTGAACAGGCAACTGTATGGGTCACATGGGTAGTAAGAAACCTTGGCGAAGGTGTGCTAGGGCATGCAAATCTTGGAAAAGGTGTTGCAGAAGTAGCGCTTGGCGATTATTCCTGCGATGGAAGCTTTCAGCTTTATGATGTCGATACGGTAGAGATGATAATGAGGCATGAGCTTGGTCACACTATAGGCCTTGGGCACTCGTCAGATCCTAACAGCATAATGTATCCTTCGTTGAGTCCAAGGTATGCATACTGCCTATTAGGATAAGTCATACTCCATCACATTACGTATGGTATCAACTACATGCTGGAATTCTCTTGTTTTATCGTCGCCTCGAACAATGAGCGTGCCGTTCTTCAGGTATGTTATTGTGAGCTTGCCCACTTGAGTTGGAATCCGGAATGTTTCAAGTGTGGACGGATCGTTTTCTCTGTAAAATAATAGATGAAAATCAGAGCGTAGCCGGTTTGTAATTATGATATAGTCATCACTTGAGACATTTCTTACAAATTCCAACCATGATTGATCTTGCGACGAGCATGTTAAACTTTGCCTGAGATCCACTTTGGAACCGTAAAACCGGCAAAATTTCCAAACTTTCTATATTGCATGGTATTTTGTTCTAGTTTGTGAATCGCAGAATACATTATTTTGCGGCACTTGCAGTCATGATGCTGTTTGGAATCGCATCAAATACTGCATACGCGGAAACCATACACATGTATGTGGAAAAAATGCCACAGCATTGGCAAAAACAGTTTGATGGGTTGCTCGAAGAGGCAGCAAAATACTGGGAGAAAAAGATTCCAGGGCTCAAGTTCGAGACAGTCAAGTTTGTGGACCAGTCAGACTTTGTCGTACAGTGGACCAGTCAGCACGGCGAGGGAAAAATCGGATACTATTCTGAGGATACATCAAATGCATACGGCAAGCCCACCATGGCAGTGACACTAGGATATTTTGCTGATAAAAATCTGAATCTTGTATCATATGAGCATGCTTTGCTTGTTACAAAGCATGAACTTGGTCATGCGCTTGGAATGCCACACAGTGACAATCCGGATGATGCCATGTACCCGACAGTTGATGATTACGAATCGCTACAAATTCAGAGCTCGCAAAGCGTGAGAATATCCGTAAATGACTGGAATGCTGCATCAGGAAAATATCAAAAGCTATCAGGCGAGACCATAATACCGCTTGCACTACTGCTCGATGATGCAAAAGTGCATCTGAATTCGGCCTCCTTTGAAAGCCAGTCAGAATACGACGCGGTGTGGATGCATTATTGGTGGGCAAAAAAGTACCTGGTCGAGGCAGAAAGACTTCAGATCGAGGGGGGCTCGCACGTTCTTGAATCAAACTATGAGGAATCATACCATGCGTTCAAATCATCTTATGAGAACGCACTCAAGGCAAAGCAAAAGATAGAGCAGGTTCTATCATACACCAAAGAAAGATAAACAGTGGCCTGAAAACCAGTTCAGTTGACCGAGTTTATCCACGAGCCGTACAAAAAGGTCCTAGTCAGGGAGATAATCAAGATGAGCCTTGATGATCTTGTCAGTCTGATAGCAACTCTGGAATCGGCCAGTGCTTACTGGGCAGAAGGAGTGCTTTTTGTAAGCTTTGCAATCACAGAATCCGATGATCTTGGTAAAAGAGAGATTGAAGGCGAGACATACCTTGATAGAGTGATGTTCACAAGATATGACAAGTACACCAAAACGGCAAGGTCCTCAACTAACGTCGAAATCAACGTTCTCAATGTTCAAAAAAGTCATCTGTACAGGGATCTTGTGGTATGGCTCAAAAAGCAGCCCGTCTGGAATGAATAAATAAAATCATTGTAATTCTTCCAGTTATTTTGCAGCAAGGTATTTGTAAAAAAACAAAACATCAAAATTATTATGAAAAGATGTCAGTGGGCGCAAGAACCGCTCATGATAGAATATCATGACAAAGAATGGGGAATTCCCATACATGATGACTTGCGTCTGTTCGAAATGCTAATACTTGAAGGAGCACAAGCAGGGCTTTCATGGTCCACCATACTCAAAAGGAGGGCAACATACCGAACAGCGTTTGACGGTTTTGATCCAAGAAAAATTGCAAAATATACTGAAAGAGACGTCAAAAGATTGCTTGTAGACGCTGGAATTATCAGAAACAAGTTGAAAGTGCGATCTGCAATTAACAACGCAAAACGATTTTTAGAAGTGCAAAAAGAGTTTGGTTCTTTTGACGCATATATTTGGGGATTTGTTGGCGGCATTCCAATTAAAAACAGCTTTGAGAATCACTTCCAGATTCCAGCATCCACTTCGCTGTCTGATAAAATTAGCGAGGATCTAAAAAGTAGAGGGTTTAGCTTTGTGGGCACTACCATATGCTATGCATTCATGCAGACAGTGGGAATTGTCAATGACCACACAGTATGCTGTTTTAGACGCCACTCTTAGTTATTCTACGTATTGCTTTAATGTGTGCACGGCTATCCAGACATCATTTTCTGTCATCCGGTACTGTCTGTTCTCAAGAAAGTGGTTTATTTTCTCAAGACTTGTGACAAGAACAGACATGTATTTTTGATTGTACGATATGGTATTGCCGATTGAGAGTAGCACGTTTGTAACCCGCATGTCATTAAGAAACGGTTTTAGCGTAATCCATAGGACTCTTCCTGCCCTGTCAGTCTGCTCGTAGGGACTAAAGCCCTCGTAGTTTTTTGTAAATCTCTCGCTCCAGTTTTTGATCTCGATTAGGAATACGCCCTTTTTTGATACGGTTACAAAGTCCATCTGCGCAGACCTGAGATTTCGGTATCCGCTGTACCTTGCTGCAAACGGGAGTGTTATTCTCAAGTTACAGAGTATATGCCAGTCATCTGGAAGTTCAGAGAGTTTTTGCAGTACTCTCTCTCCGTTTGCGCCTGCATAAAGCGGATTATTCTTATTTTCTTCAAATTTTTTTAGCCGTCTGCTTTTGTCCCATCTTCTCAGAAATGCAAATAGACCTGCATCTTTTTGCAGCTGTTCTTGGTACATTTGCTGGACGTATGGTATGTAATTCATCGCTCTTACCTCTTTTGGATATTTTGATAACAGGTGTCTTTCGCTGCCTGAGCTTCCGTATATTACTGCCAATCATGTATATGACGGCAAAAAAACTCTTAACCTAAAAGCTGTTCAACAGAACACCATGACGACAAAAAGGCCAAAAGGCGTTGGAAAGACCAGATGCAGTGACAGATTTTTTATTTTTTAGAATTGTCAGAATTTAGCTGAATATGTGTAGTCAGCTGATTAACATAGATTATTCCACCATCGTCCAAACCTGAGATTGCCTCTATTGTCGTATCTTTTTGTGAATTTTTGCAGATTATCTCTATTTTCGAGCGTAAAGTGTAAAATGAGTGTTTTGAGTTGCCAGAATCCACGTCACATACGGAATAATGTTGAATGCCTGCTTGCTCCAGTCTTTCTTTGATTTGTGGAAGATTGGTGTTGTGGATCACTGTGTCTATTTTGAGCATCATTTTGATTATTCGTTCCAATATAAAAGAGTCAGATCGTACAATAAAGACAATCATTCCAATATGGTAAGATGTAAAGGTTAGCTTGTATCTTTCATTAGCGCCATAATGTTCTTTGAGAGTTCCGAGTTGATTGTCAGTTCTTTGTGGTGTTCTTTTACATGCTCTAGTGTTATCTCTAGTAATTTGTCTTCTGATTCTGCTGTTGCAGACCAATTGCAGGTCTTTCCTGCATCTTTGCAGCTAATGCTTTTTGCCATGCCAAAGTCTTGATTTTGTGATATATTTTGTTTGTTTTTAGAGAAATTTAAGTACAGTAATCTTTGAAAGGTTTGACATGATAGTGGTTTTTATATCTTGAAAACATCATAATACCATGTCCATTAAATGTGCTGATTGTAGTTGCTTTCCAGAAGATTGTGAAAAGAGCAAATCCCCAAAAGAATGTCCAGATTGTACATTGAACGAATGCTGCTGTTGGAATTCAATTAATTCTTGATAAAAATTTCCCACAAAACATGTTCTACTATTATCTTTGATCAGCGTCTATTTTTGTGAGTAAAGGAGGGGCATTCTATTTTTACTCTTTGTCGATGAACTCGTCTGCAGATGGCGGGTCTGGCGGAAGTCCCTTTCTTTTCCTAATCTCTGCAATCAGATTTGCCTGGATTGATTTTGGAATCGTTGTCCATGCCTTAAAGTGTGTGTTCCACATTGCCTTACCGGCAGTCTGGCCTCTCATTATCTCAGCTAAATCAAACGTCTCAGATGCTGGCACCTCTCCAATCACTATGCTTGTGACTCCTTTTTGCTGCATGTCAAGTACCTTGCCTCTTTTACCGGAAAGTACGGTCGCTACATTGCCGATCATGTCCTGCGGTACCCTTACCTCAATTCCAAGCATAGGCTCCAGCAATACAGGTCCTGCCTTTAACATAGCGCCCATGCATGCACGTCTTGCTGCCGGACTAAGCTGCGAGAGTCCCCTGTGTGCAGTATCCTCATGTGGAACAAAGTGCGTGAACGTAAACTTGCAGTTTCTTACCTGTTCTTTTGTGAGCGGGCCTTCCTTCATTACCTCATCAAATCCCGAGAGTATCGAGTCGGTCGATTCCTGGATAAACTGGACACCTTTTGTGCCGTTAAGAAATACGTTTCCTCTTGGGTCAAACTTCATCACGCTCTTTGCAGTATCAGAGTCCCATCCCTTTGAACGCAAAATGTTTGCAATCTCTTTTTTGTCCTTCATCTCGCTAAGCTGGCCGCTTCGTATCATATCTGCGATTTCAGGTTCCAGCGGCTCGACTTTCATGAATATCTTGTTGTGCCTGTTAGGCGACTTGGCCATTACAACATCGGATGCAGTAGTTATGGTCTCCCTGTAGTTTATCAATGGCTGCGATGTCACAATCTGCACACCAGCATCTGCAATAAGCGAAGCTGCAATTTCTAAATGCAGAACACCCATTCCTGCAATGACAGTCTCACCGCTTTCCTCGTTAATCTTGACTACAAGGTTTGGATCTTCAATTGTAAGTCTGCGCAGCGCCTCGACCAGCTTGGGCAGATCCTTTGGATGCTTTGCCTCAACTGCGATTTGCACTACAGGCTCTGATACATACTGGATTCCCTCAAATAATGCCACATCCTTTACTGACGACAGAGTCTGTCCTGCCCTTGCCTCGTTAAGTCCTAACAGTGCAGGAATGTTTCCTGCGCCAAGCTCGCCGACCATCTCTCTTTGGTTGCCCATGAAAAAGTTGACTGACTGGATTTTGCCCTCACGTTTGGAATCAATTAGGTGAACTATCTGCCCGTCACGTAGAGTTCCGGAGAACAGCCTTCCTATCGCCACAGGTCCTGCCGCAGGATCCATTGCCATGTTTACTATCATCATCACTGCAGGTCCGTTGTCATCGCAGTTTAGAATCGACTTGCCAATATCAGACTCCAAGTCTCCCTTCCAGATCTTTGGAATCCTGTACTTTTGCGCAATGTGCGGTGGCGGGTGATGTTTGACTACCATTCCGAGCACTGCTTCTGCAAGTGGTGCCTTTTTTGCAAGCTCGTCGACGTTGCCGCCATCAGAGTACGCATTGTAAATATCCTTGAACGATATCCCCTTGGCCTTCATCACATCGATGTTAAAGCCCCACCTGTCCTTTGCAGAGCCAAAGGAGACACTTCCGTCTTGGATTGATACCTTCCATTTTTCCTTATATTCAGGCTCTGCATACGTGTCGATTAATCCGTTAAACGTGCTGATAATATTTGCAAGCCATTCTTGCATCTTTTCCGGCGTGAGCCTGAGCTCTTTTATGAGTCGGTCTATTTTGTTAATGTAAAGCACAGGTCTTACCCTTTCTTCAAGTGCCTGCCTTGTCACAGTTTCAGTCTGAGTCATGATTCCCTCTACAGAATCTGATACTACAACTGCACCGTCAATTGCTCTAAGGCTTCTTGTGACCCTGCCTGTAAAGTCGATGTGTCCTGGCGTGTCAATCATATTTATGACATATTCTTTGCCGTCCTTTTCAAAAAGCAGAGTTACGTTTGCCTGCACGATTGTCATCTGTCTGTCCTGCTCTAGCTTCATCGAGTCAAGAGCCAACGCTCTTCCTGCAGCCTGCGGTGAGATTATCCCAGCATACCCTAACAGGTTATCACTCATAGTGGTCTTGCCGTGATCCACATGTGCAATGACACCAAAGTTTCTGATCTGATCCTTGTTTTTGATGATCTTTAGGATCTGCTCAGTTGCCTTGTACTTCATATTTGATTGAAATCCTTTTCAGAGTGGTATTAAATCTTTGGGAAAAATAACCGATTTATTGTAAAATTTAGTAAATCGTTTGCGAGCTCGCATCCCGGAGTCTTTTTTGCAAAACAAAGTAACATTCCTTCTGGCGTTTTTTTCTTGCCAACCTTAACGCAACAAACTGCGAAAGAAATGCGTAAAACAGAACCTGTCCAACTTTGTTTTTCGTCCCAGGTTTTGGTGCATATACTCCAAGTCCTAGTCTTTGCAGCAGTCTTTGCAGTCGCGCAACATTGTCTTCAAAAATTATTACGGTATCAGACTTTTTTGTACTAAACAAGCCCATATGGAAAAACTGCTCCAGCCTCTCATAATGAGCATCAGACCCTGCAACCTCATACAGCTTGGCTGCAGCATACATTACCACTGGATAGGTGTACTGTCCGCCAAGAAAGAACACTTTGCCTGAAACGTCTATCTTGCTTGCTTCCTTTTTTGCGCGCCAAAATATCCTTTCCACACCTTTGATATCAAATGAAACTGCCTTTGAGATACATTCTAGCGCGCTTGCGATAAATCCTATGCTTCCTGATGTGATAATGCCCGAATCCTGATACGATAGACAGATTACCTTTTTGCATGATATGCCAAGCCCGCTGTTCGGATTTTTCGTTATTGCAATTGTCTGCCTGAAAAGCCGCGATGCTCTGATGTTTGCACTCGTATTGCCAGATACTGAGACAAAGTATACGGATTTGTTCTTTGCAATCTCCGGGTTTTTTGCAAGCTCAAGCGGATCCACTGCAGCTATTGCATAATCGGAGAATGCCGATGCCAGCATTGCGGCAGCAAGTGAATCACCGCTTCCTGAAAAGACCGTTCTGGAATGTCTATTCTTTGGAATTTGCAATCCAGCATGAAACTCTTTGATGTATTTTGGTTGCCTTGCAATGTCTGCTTCAAACGCATCTATTGTATTCATTATCTCACTCTTGTATACCACAGATTAATTGTTAGTGCTCAAACCACGAATTTTTGTTTGAGTAAAACGAACATCCTAGAAAATATCACGTTATCTTATTTTTCACATACATTGTTAAAGCAAAAACATTCTATTCCACTAATTACAACTGCCGAAGACCTTGCCAAAGAGCCAATTAGCATAAACCACAATGCCACTGTATACGGGGCAATCGAGAAAATAATAGAGTGCAACATATCAGGCATTCTTGTGCGCGGCTCAAAGTCCGATGGCATCCTATCTCAAAAAGAGATAGCAGGCATACTTCTCTCCGAGCAAAAAAACATCAAAGAGATACCTGCCGAGGAGAAAATGCAAAAAGGCATAACAGTAGACAGATACGCACCAATACCAAACTGTGCTGACATGATGCTGCGCCAGAAAACAAACACGCTCCTCATAATGGAGGATGGTAGGGTCAGCGGCGTGCTAACAAAACACGATCTGGTCAGGCATTACTATGAAAACTATGACGAGTCTGCTAGAATAACTAACGCAATGTCAGTTGGCAGTTTCTTTGTCATGCCCCAGACTACGCTATATGATGCTCTAAACAAAATGCACACAAACCAGATATCACGCCTTTTGATCAAAGATGAAGGCGGCAATCCCGTCGGCATTACTACTTTTAAGAACTTTTTGAACTGCGCAATATATCACTCAAACAGGTATGAGGACAACACGTTCTTGTCCGGATTTGGGAAAAAAATTCCAATAAGCCAGATAATGACAAAGAACGTAATTACGGTATCTACCAATACTGCGTTAACCAAAGTCGCAAAAATTTTAATCGAATACAGAATACACGGTGTTGCAGTCACATCTGGCCAGAAGATAATCGGTTTTGTCACAGAAAAGGACATAGTTCGTCACATAGCCCAGATGGACATTTGATCAACACTTAATATTCTTCTTCAAAAGAAAAACCATATTGAAGATTACAGTAGGCCATACCCCAGACTCTGACGATGCGTTCATGTTTTACGGGATGCTAACTGGAAAAATCCCATCAGATGACTTTACAGTACACCATGTGATTGAGGATATTGAGGAGCTGAACAGGAGGGCACTCAAAGAAGAGCTTGATGTTACCGCAGTATCAGTTCATGCATGCGCATACCTTCCAAACTACACCATCTTGAGGGCAGGCGGCAGCTTTGGAATAGGATATGGTCCAATAGTCATAGCAAAAACGCATCTAGATATCGAATCTGTCAGAAAATCAAAAATAGCAATACCGGGCAAGATGACGTCTGCCTTTTTGCTGCTCCAGCTGATGATAGGCAAATTTGATTATATAGAAATGAAGTTTAGCGATATTCCCGCTGCCGTAAGGGATGGAAAGGCAGACGTTGGACTCGTAATACACGAAACCCAACTATCATACGAGCAAGAAAAACTAGAGAAAATACTTGATGTTGGAAAATGGTGGCACGATACTACAGGTGGCCTTCCAGTGCCGCTTGGCACCAACGTAATGAGCAACAGATTTGATTCCAAGACAATGCTAAAGTTTGACAAGTACCTGCACGACTCGATAAAGTATGGCCTTGATCATATCGATGAGGCCATGGAGTATTCCATGCAGTACAGCAGGGGCAAGCCTGCCGAGCTTATCAAAAAATTTGTCAAAATGTACGTAAACGATGTCACGGTAGAGATGGGCAGATCTGGTGAAGAGTCAATAAGGAAACTGTTCAGCATGGCATCTGAAAGCGGAATCATCAAGCCATTTGAATTGAAGATAAACCCGATGAGATAGGACGGAGCTAAACACAGTTCGCACACGAACAGGTCAAGGCTGCCTGCAATGTCAACCACCACTGACATTACAAGTGTGTTAGCTCCATAACGGAATAGGGCTCACAGAAGATAAAGCTGATCAGGACAATCCCACAAAAATGTACAGTTTGAAATCCTAAACTAAACAGCTGTTTTAGAACAATGCTGCAAAATCTCTCATTCTGAACAGCTGTTCAACCAAGAGATTTGTATAATAATTACAAAGACCAACCATAACCATGGTGCTAATCGACAAAAAGATCCTAGCAGGCGGCATTGCCCTGCTCTCAGTTGGCCTTGCACTTTTGATTTATTTTAGCTCAACTATGCCAATAGGCAATGCGGGTATGAGTGAGGAGGAAGCGCTCAAGCTTATGATTGCCGAAAGGGAGAATCGCGACTATTCCACACTGGCATCAATAATGACAGGGATCGGGTTTTTGCTTGTTCTTATCAGCTTCGGAGCAAGAAGGAAGAAAAAAGGTGGAGCTACAAAGCCTGTAGAGGAAAAGCCCCCGGCCTAAAGATTTTAAGCAAATTTTGTAGACATGCCCCATGATACACGCTGAGATAAGCATCTACCCCATAGGCACCGACAACACAAGTCTTAGCTTTTACATTGCAAAGGCAGTTGATTCTATAAAAGAATTCAAATTGGTAAAACACCAGTTAACCCCGATGGGAACCATTCTAGAATCTAACAGGCCGGAGAGCATCTTTGAGGCGGCAAGAGCCATGATGGAGACAGTACACATGCTTGGAGTCAAGCGTGTTGAAGTTGTTCTGAAAATAGACTCACGGCAAGACAAAAACCAGACCATGCAGGAGAAGGTTGACTCTGTCAGAAGACAGCTCTAAAAAGATCTAATCTCTTTGAAGAATGTGTCGCGCTGGACAGGCTTGCGACCGATCTCTTTTACCATTGTTGCAAGCTCCAGAACGGACGAGTTTGTAGGCTTGCCGGCAGCCTTGTATATTTCCTCTGAGAATGCAGTGCCTACAAGGTCGCTACCGCCGTTTGAGAGTGCTACCTGCGCAAGTTTCTTGCCGAATGCGACCCAGTATACAGAAATGTTGTTAAGTACGCCTGCAAGCATCAGTCGCGAGGTCGCAATTATCTTCAGATCGTAAATCGATGAGCATTCGTGCTCTACTTTGTGTTGCTGCTCTAGCTCTGTATTATCAAGACTGAACTTGAGCGGAATGAACGTGATAAATCCACCCGTCTTTTTTTGCAACTCTCTTATCTTTACCAGATGATCAATTACGTGCTCTGGTTTTTCTATGTGCCCATATAGCATAGTCACATTGCTTTTGATTCCAAGCTTGTGTGCCTGCTCTATCGTATCAAGCCATTCTTGGCCAGTGCATTTGCCACGCACTATCTGGGCCCTTACCTCAGGATGGAACAGTTCAGCTCCGCCCCCTGGCATCGAATCAAGTCCGGCATCCTTGAGCCTACTTAGAATCTCTTTTACAGAGTTTTTCGTAAGCTTGGAAAGATAGAATATCTCGGCGGCCGTGAATGCCTTTATCGACATTTCCGGATGGTTCTTTTTGATAATCCTCATCATGTTCTCATAATAGTCAAGTTGAAGTTTGGGGTGGAATCCTCCCACAATGTGTACTTCTGTTGCGCCCATCTGCTTTGCTATTGCCACCCTTTTTTCAATCTGCTCCGGCGTCAGCGTGTATGCGTCAGACTCGTCGCCTTTTCTATAAAATGCACACATCTGACAGCTTGCTGCACATACGTTGGTGTAATTCATGTAATAGGATGCTGCGAATGTTACCTTTTCGCCCACAAGTTTTTTCCTTACAAAATCGGCTGAAGCACCAACCAGAAACAAGTTCTCATCTTTCATTAGCTCAAGGCCGTCATTGTAAGAGAGTTCCTCTCCAGCTAGCGCTCTTTCCACTGCCTTGGACTCTTTTATCAGATCACGTAACAATACATGTTGCGCGGAATTTGTAAATATAAAAGAAACTAAACCGCATCGGCATCTCTTGTGATTTGCCTATTTGCGGTTGTAGTGGATTTCACCGTATTTTTGCTTTTTGAGCTCTTCTGCCTTCTTTTGCTGCTCTAGTGCAAGCTTTTCTTTTGCTGCCTGATCAGATGCGCCCAGTTTTTTGAGCGTGTTCATGCGATTCTGATTCTCCTCTTTGAGGTATTTCAGATCCTTCTCAGGAGTTGTCGGGAGCGTCTTTTTGTACTCTTGGATTCGCTTTTCGTGATCAGCCCTGTCCTTCTCAAGCGCCACTTGTACCTTGCTTGGGCCGACTGCTGCCTTTTTGGCTGCAATTTCTTCAGCTGCCTTTGCCTTCAGTGCTGCAAGATATTCTGCTGCTCTTGGGATTGACTGTTGTTTGGTTTCCGAGCCAGACATCTTCTCTAGCTCTTTTGCGGCTTCCATTTTCTTGGCTTGCATCTTTTCCCGGATTTCAGCAGCCTTTTGCTTTTGTGCTTCAAGTCTGTCTGCTCTTTCCTGGTCAAGCTTTGCCCTCAGTTGCTCATGCTTCAGCTTTGCCTCTTTGTGGGTGTCAACTGTTTGTGCATAAGATAGTCCAACTGGGCCAACTACTGCGGCCGTCAAAAGAAGTATCGAAGTTAGGATACCTAATTTTTGCATGTCTGTTAACCGATTATCTGCATATAAAAATAATGCGACTAAACTCTACAATTGCAATATTAAAACCAAGATACACTAACTAAAAACCCAAGATTACTTTGTGGGCGGGATTGATTGCTTGGCCTTTTGCTCTTCAAATTTTTGCTCTTCTTTTTTGGCCTTTTCTTCTAGCATCTTACGCATTTCTTTGATTTCTTGCTCTGCCTTTTTGCGCTTTTCCTCAAGCTGCTTTTGGTACTGTTTTTGCTCCTCAAGTGCTTTTTCTTTTGCCAGTTTTGCCTTTTCCTGGAGTTCCTTTGCCTTTCTTTCAATTTCTTCTTTTGTATTGGTCTGTTTTTTTGTCTCTAGATTCTGTTTTCTTTGTTCATTTTGCTCTTCTGACTGCTGCCTGAACTTTTCTTTTATCTCGTTGATAATCTGAAGTTGCTGTGTCCTCTTTTCAAGAATCTGCTGCCTTTTTGCCTCCTGTTCCTCCTTGAGCTGTTTTTGTTTTGCTTCAAGCTCCTGCTGCTGCTTTGCGCGCTTTTCCATAGCCTCTTTCTTTTTTGCCTCTATCTCGTTTGCCATGGCCTTGCGCTTTTCCTCTACCTGTTTTGCCTTTTGGGCCTGCTGTGCCTCGTATTCCCTGATTTTTTCTGTCACGGTCTGTTTTTTTGTATCAGTCTGGGCAAACGAGTCTCCCATCGGAGCCAGCACTGCAGAAGCCACTAGTGCTGCTGCAAGAAAAAGTGCCAGCTTGTTCATATTTTGAATCTGTCCAAATCCAGTTAATAACGTATCTTATAGTGTATTTAAAAATAAAAAACAGCCATCAAAAGTTAAGTTAGGCAATCGGCAAATACAAGCATGGTAATGCCTCTTGTCGATGAGCACAAACCAAAATGCTATTTGTGCAACAACTCCTTTGACAGTATAGAAAAGCTAAGGGAACACCAAAAAGCAGAACACCGTGAATTCTTTGAGCACCATGAAAACCTAAAACGAGAGCCAGCCCCGGGCGATGTAACCGTGTTTTGATATGCCAGACTTATTTGAGAGCGCAAACAAGCTGTTCGTTGAGAAAAAGTTCCATGATGCGATTACCCTGTACGACCGCATTCTATTGGAAGACCCAGACAACATTGAGGCACTCAACAACAAGGGCTACGCCCTAAGCAAGACAAAGAATTATTCTGAGGCTCTTGCCTGCTATGAGAAGGCACTACTCATCAAAGCAGATGACAAGACAGTTTTGATAAACAAAATATCTGCTCTGCGCAAGACCAAAAGATATGATGAAGCTTTAAGATACTGCGAGTACATACTCAAATTATTCCCACACGATAACATCACACTATACCATAAAGAACGCATTTTGTACTCGCTTGGCAGATATTCCGAATCAATAGATTGTTGCAATAAAATTCTAAAATCCTACCCGAGGAACGAGGAGGTTCTACTGGACAAAGCATCATGTCTTGCAAGGATCAACGCGGATGATGCCATGTCTGTCCTTGAAGAATGCATATCAACAAACCCGAAGCTGCGGTACAAAATAAGAAATTCTAGCGCGTTTGCAGAAATTTCATCAGATGAACGATTTTTGAAAATCATTTCTGAGTAAAGTTTTCTTTCAGAATTTTCTGTGCAATATCTTTGCTGATTAACGCAATGTCATAGTCTTTATCTATGCTCAGTGCCTTTTTGAAGTTCTTTAGCGCATCTTTTATCTTTCCTTTCTCGCCTAGCGAGAGTCCTTTGTATGCAAGTGCCATGGCGCATTTTTTATCAATTCTTAGCGCCCTATCATAGCATTTTATTGCCTCATCGAACATTCCAAGACTGTGTAGTACTGAGCCGGTATTTACAAGCGCGGTGATGTTCTTTGTGTCAACTGCAAGCGCCTTCTGAAAGCATCGCAATGCCTGTCTTAGCCTTCCGAGATTTTGTAGTGCCACCCCCTTGTCTATCAGTGCATCAGTGTTCGTTGGGTTTTTTTTCAATATCTTCGAGTATATCTTCAGTGCTCCGACAAAGTCTCCGTCTTCACACATGTCTGCTGCCTGACTAAGCATTCTTTCAGCGTCTGCCAATTCCTTGTTTACAAGTTAGTTTGATTATAAGCATAGTTATGATTTTGCAATTGGACTTTCATGATGCGAACCTGTCAGCAGGGTCAATTTCCAGAGCCTTGTTAAAGCATTCTAGTGCCTCATCATACCTGCCAAGACTTCGCAGTGCAGCCCCTTTTTTGTTCCAAATATCGGCATTTTTCTGATCAAGTAGGAGCGCCTGCTCAAAATATGATAGTGCTTCCTCTAACAATCCTGCTTGGAGCAATTCGGTGCCCTTTCTGAGCAGTTCCTGTGCATTCATACATTATACCTGCATTCATTGTTTTTATCCTATGAGGATGTCTGTTCGTATAGAACAGACTAGTGTTAATGCGACGGAGGAGTATAGCTTTATCGGCCTTGAGAATACTAATTGCGGAAGACAATCAGTTTACTGCGTCCCAGTACGAGCGCATCTTGCGCAAGTATGGCCACGAAGTCATCGTTACGCGTGACGGCCAGGAATGTCTCAAAAAATACAAAGAAAGTCTAGGCAGAACCGAATTTGACTCCATAGACAAATCCCCATTTGATGTAGTCGTGTTGGATCAGTCGATGCCAAAAAAGAACGGCTCAGAGGTTGCCACCGAGATTCTAAGCGTAAGACCGGCCCAGAAGATTGTATTTGCCTCAGCCTATGCCCTATCAGCTAACAAGGTCTCAGAATCTCTGGAGGAAAGGGTAGAATATCTGCAAAAACCATTCTCACTTAATGCGCTTGTGAGTAAGATTGAGGCAGCCTAGGCCTCTGCCCTCTGAAACCTCTGACACTTGCAGTCACCTACAAGGCACGACTGGTAATTTCTCAGGTGGTCATACAGTAAGTGCGAACAATCAGAGTTCTGGCACGTCCTCAATCTCATCTCCTTTCGTACCACGCTCTGAGCTATCATGTTTGCTTTTTCCTTTGTGTAGTGATGTTTTGTAAGATAATACCGAACTATTTTCCTATAAAGCCGGCCAAAGTCAAATCCCTTTTCTATCATAAAACTAGTATGCTCGTGGATGAATTTATTGTACGTTCAACGCACGATAAAAATTCATTTGAAAATCCATGACAACTTTTAATATTTGTAAAGACGTAACAATATAGATGAATCTTGATAAGACAGATGTAAAGATCCTAAAGAACTTGCTCGTGGATGCTCGTCTTTCATCCAGACAGCTTGCGCTAAAGCTTGGCATGTCCACTGTGACAATACTGACGAGAATAAAAAAACTAGAACAGGAAAAAATAGTCAAAGGATACACTGCGATAATAGACCATGAAAAACTAGGCTATGACCTTACTGCCATAATCGAAATTTACACTAAAAAAGGCAAAATGGTAGAAATTGAAAATGAGATTGCAAGCCTTGAGAACGTTTGTGCAGTATATGACGTTACTGGTGAATCAGACACCGTACTGGTCGCAAAATTCAAGAATCGTGAAGAGTTAAGCAAATTTGTCAAGATGCTATCATCAAAGCCGAATGTAGACAAGACTGTGACAAACATTGTTCTTAACACTGTAAAGGAAGACTTTAGGCTCGTCTAGGCAGCAATATGCGAAAATTAAATAATATTTTCTGACAAACTCTAACTAAAATGCGCCTCATTTTTGCAGCACTTGCATTGGCATTGCTTTCAACCATAGTATTACAGAGCCAGAGCGCATATTCACAACAGGGTGGCCTTGTGGTAGAAAGACCCACGCGCGGCTCCGAGGAGATATCAGAATACTATAACGTAAACGATGTAAGACTTGCTATGGCAATAGTGGGAGCTGCTGTAGTAGGTGTATTCCTGTATTTGGCAAGAGAGATAATTTTACGACGCAAGACTGAATACGAGAAAAAAAACTATGCATCAAAACAAAATCGCGATTATGAAAAGTATCACTCAGATTGGAATGCAGATGATGAGGACTTTATTGGCCCAAGAAAAAGAAAAAGTGCGGATGAATTTAGGAAAATGTTTGATGAGGCAACACTGCCCAACTATTACAACGTACTTGGAGTCTCAGTTGATGCAACACTTGAGGAGATTAAAAGAAAATACAGGCAGCTTGTAAAAGAATACCATCCAGACAGAACAAAAGACGCCAAGAGTGCGGAAAAGTTTGCTGAGATCACAAGCGCGTACGAAGTTCTCTCCGATGAGGAGCAACGAAAGATGTATGATTCTTATTTTAAGACATCAGTTGGGTAGTTCAGTGCCGACCACGACCAGGTTTAGCTCAAGTTCGTCATTTTTTTGTACATAGTTTGTCAGATGCGCAAATATTTTTAGAACAGATCCATCTATTCTTATTTCTATTTTCTCAAAATCCGAGTTCGGGCCTAACATCGCACTTGAGAGCATACATATAAGAGATTGGTCTTTTGTATGTGCCTTTATTTTGAATGCCATCTTGTCTGCAAAGTACACCCCTCCACGTGTTGTCGGTTTTGTTACCGGGACATCAGAGTATGTCATGCTCGCAGTTGCTCCATACTGTCTGCCGTGCAGCAACAGATTGCATGCAAGAAGCCTTTCTGTCAGCTTCAATAGCTCGTCAGGATGTAGCTGCATGAATTTGCATTAAAAAAATATTTTATTGAGTGTTTTGCCTATAGCTGAACAACTCCGGACTGCAAGGCTTTTAGTTTGAGCATCAGGTCGATCTTGGCTTCCTTGCATGCAAGCCTTGCCTCAGACTGTGAGAGCCCGTATTCTACCTGTAGTTTTTTATGAATCAACGCCTTGTCAGACCAACCTTCGTCCAATAGCTTCAAAACGGCCATCTTTATCTTTGACTTGTTTTGTTTTGCGCTCATATACTATGATCAATATGGTTTGAACTAGAATGCTTGTGTGTACGCAAAAAGTGAGTGATTGTTTGTATGAATTAAAAACACATGCGGATTGTCCATTGTAAAAATCGCAAAAAACTACATAAATTACATAAAAATTACGCAGCCCACAGCTACAGATTTAAAACTGAGCTGCTCATCGATAGACTAATGCAATTATTTGCCAATACGCAGTCGCTGCGAGATGAGATCATCAATTTGGCAGCATCATGCGGGTTGGACAAGCCTTGCTATGTCAGAATGCTAGATTATACCATATCACTGTTCGAATCACAGGGTCTTGGAAAAGACTACTATGGATACCACAACATATCGCACGAGCTTGAAGTCACCTATGTCTCTCTCATAGTCCTAAAATGGAAGAGCATACTAAATAACATAAGAAAAGAAGACTTCAAGTACCTCTATGCCGCAGCCTTGTTCCATGATTTTGATCCACAAAAAAGTGTGGACAAGCCGCACGAGGACAATGTAATAAAATTCCTAACTTGCGATAACAACGTAAAGCAGCTTTGTCGTGATGCAGACCTTGATATCGACATAGTAAAAGCGCTCATACTGAGAACAACATATCCATGGAAAGGAGTATTGAAAGAAAATGCAGAAAGACAGATTCACGAATTCTTTTCTGCCTCACCAATAACAAAGAACGATAAGAAAATGCAGGAATACTATATGCAGCTTGGCTGGCTTCTTTCGGTGGTCGACAGGGTGAGCGGATACGCGCTTGGTGATTTTGTAAAGGCCATGGACATGGCAAAAAAGAATGCGCATGCACTTGCATGGCATCCATCCTTCATAGTGAAAAGATCTGTTGCGTATTTTGAAGACCTGCTAAACGATGAATCCGTCATGTGCGAGACAGTATTGCGAGCCCTGCCAAAGCACATGAGGAAAAACTTTATGGATGTAGTCACGGGATTTTTGAATTTAAGACAGCAGGAAATAAAAATTCAATCAGAGTACATTTATGAAAATCTCAGACTTGTTCCGAGAATTGAATCAATGAAGATAAGAGATGACCCACAATTTCTTGAGATGCTGCTTGAAATTTACAACGAGCTTCCAATACCTTTACAGTTTGACAGAATGCACTTTGAGAAGACGATGAAAGATCAGAAAACAATTCTTAACACGTTAAGGCTTGGAAGTGTAGACGGCCCTATAATCGGATTTGCCAAAGGCGGGCCGCTTGAGAATTATACTCTAAGACCAGAAATCACGGATGAAAACTATGGCAAATTCAACACGGTATTCCTCGAGCCGATTGCACTCAAGATGGGATACTGGGGTCTACACGGAGGAAGTGAGATGAGACACTTGTTTACAATGCAGGCTCATTCCATGAACTACAAGTACCTGACAAGCTTTGCTCTGCGAGACGTCATTCAAAAAAGAATAGAAAAGCATGAAAAGGCCGAGTTTGTTGCAAAGTTCGATCCTGAAAGATGGGACTATTACAGAGTAGAGCTCTAATTTTGTCACTTGCTCAACGATTTTAATATCCAAACTCTTTAGTAGTGCAGATTTTTTTATTCAAGCGTGTTAAAATATGCCATATTTTTTCTTGCCATGGTCATGCTTTTTGTCCCGTTTGGAAGCGCTTTTGCCCTCGACGGAGTTCAGAGGGCCGAGCTAAAAAACGCACGCCTTGTAAACACGTTTGGCGAGCCGCTCTCACAGAACATAAACACCAACCAGCAAATACAAGTCTCTGCAGATATTACCAACAAGCAGAACACTCCGCAAATATTCGTCTATATCGTGGTAATTCAGGACTCGAACAGCATAACTCAAAAGCTGACATGGATATCAGGCTCGCTTAATCCCCAGCAAACATTCTCGCCGGCAATTTCCTGGCTCCCAAACACGCCTGGCACGTATACTGCCCACATATACGTCTGGGACAGCATACCGAATGCAAGCGCACTGACAAGGTCGCTTGAGCTAAAATTCATTGTAAGCTAAATACCTACGATTAAAATGCCAACACTTGGTAACTATGGCGTTGAGCGGAAGGCAACGAGACTTTCTTAGGACTTTTGGTCCGGGTATGCTTTTTGCGAGCACCGCGATCGGTGTATCCCATCTGATCCAATCTACAAGAGCAGGTGCCGAATACGGTTTTTTGATGATTGGCGTAGTTTGCATAGCAAATCTACTCAAGTATCCTTTCTTTGAGTTCAGCTCGCGCTATTCCAATGTCACTGGAACAAGTATCATAGACGGATATGGTAGGCTTGGTAGGCATTTTTTGATCATGTATCTTGTGGTCACTCTTGCGTCCATGTTCATCATCACAGGGGCAGTAGGTTTTGTCACGGCGGGATTTTTTGAGAATCTTTTTGGTGTGCAGTTTCTTGGAATTTGGTCAATTGTTATACTCTTTGGTGTATGCTTTGTCATATTATGCACTGGAAAATACAATACACTTGATGGTGTAATCAAAACAATTAGTGCAGTCATGATAGTATCCACTACGGCTGCGTTTCTAATAGCTCTGACCAACGGACCTGTCCATCAAACAGAGCAGCACATTATGCCGGAGATATTCACGCATGCAGGAATTCTGTTTCTTGTGGCACTGATTGGCTGGATGCCTATGCCAGTAGATATTTCAAGCTGGCACGGCCTGTGGACACTTGAGAGGATAAAACAGACAAAGTTCCGGCCCAGCCTAAAGTCGACGCTGCTTGACTTTAACATAGGATACCTTGTCACGTCCGTTCTTGCAGTATTTTTTGTGGTGCTCGGAACCTACTTGTTTTTTGGTTCCAGCGAGGCACTGCCAAATAACAACGCCCAGTTTGCCGAAAAGGTAGTCACCATGTACACCCAGACAATAGGCAGCTGGAACTATCTAATAATTGCAGCAGCTGCTTTTAGCGTCATGTTTGGGACCATAGTCGCAGTCTTTGACGGATACTCTAGGGCCGTGCAGAGGACAGTACTGCTTTTAAAAAACAATTCCAAAGACGTGCAAAATGCCTCAGAATATAGAAAAATCTACTTTATAGTTCTAGTGTCACTTGCAATTGGCTCATCAATACTTGTTATTCCGTTTGGCCGTAACCTAAAAGAGCTTGTAGATTTTGCCACGGCAGTATCATTTGTCATAGCTCCAATTATTGCAGTCTTTAACTACAAGCTGGTATCAAGAAAATATCTCAACGACGGCGTGCCGCCAGTGTGGCTCAGAGCGCTTGCAGTTGCAGGAATAATATTTCTCACAGGATTTGCAGCATTCTTTTTACTCATACACTTCCTTCCAGGATTTGTGATCTGAGGGAAAGGTCAGTTTATCTGGAAATCATGGTCAAAAATCAATGACACGACAGGCGTGCCAATCTACCTTGGTGTTAAATAATTTTCACAGCCTTTCGCTAATATCAGATCTGACTAGTAGAAGGCATCATGATAGGCTATTGCGTAAAATGCAGAGCAAAACGCGAAATGTCAGGCATCAAGCCAGTCACACTAAAGAACGGCAAGCCTGCAACGAAGGGAACATGCCCGGCATGTTCTACAGCTATATTTAGAATCGGAAAGGCATAAGGGCCTTTTCTTCCTTTTTTACTAATAGTCCCACTCAGGAGTATTACCGTTCCACAAGGACCTTAGTGGTCTTGGATCCTTGTTAATCTCCTCTTTTATGCGATTCTCAAGGGCAAAGAACATGTTCTCAAGTGCGTCAACCCCTCCATCTAGAAAGAGCTCTTTTCCTATTTCGATTATTCTCTCCTTTTTGGCCTGAACCTCGGGGGTATTGGGATTCTGCAGGCAGAATGTCGCAAGATCAATCATTTCTTCTTCTAGCATGAAATCCATTGCAAATTCTCCTCAGATGCCAGATATAGCCATTTTGCTAAGAACCGATTTTAATTGCACAATATTTAGTTGCAGTACAGTACTGTTTTTTAATCGTCTTGTGATTTCTTTAGGCGATTAGATTGTTTTCATAATTTGTCCAGAGTACGAACGTATGCAACAGATCTGAAAGGTAATACTAAAGCCTTTTATGAAGTTATGAGTGGTTAGCAGATATGAGACTTTTTGCTTTGACGGCAGCTATAATTCTTGTACTGTCAATTGGAATTATTCCACCACATAGCGTCGAGGCAGCAAAGGATGAAATTCTGTCAAAAGACAGGCAGGAAAAAGCAAAAGATGAGATGAAGGAAAAGAAGATCAAGTCCAAGATTGATGGCGCGCCAAAAAACATTGAAAAAATTTGTTCAAAAAAGATAGATTCGAAAAGTTCTACATACAGCCAAACACTGAAAAAAATTCAGAAGCTTTTTTGCTAGATTGTGATCAATTATTTCAGCTCAAACACATATTACATACTTGCCAAATGTAAGGAAATTTTGTATGAAAAATTAAATTTCTAAAACGCTAACTAGACAGATCTCAGTACGGATTTTATCCTGTCCTGGATTTGTGCCAGTATGAGCTCTGCCTTTTCTTTGTTTTCAAATGATTCTACCTTGTTGTCCATTATTGCATCAATCTCGTAGCTTTTATCTACCAATATCTTTGCCACATGCTCATCTAGCGTACCATTGCCAATCAGATAATATGCAAAGACGGTATTTTTTTGCCCGAGCCTATGCAATCTGTCTTCTGCTTGCAGATGTATTGCCGGACTCCAATCAAGCTCTGCAAATATCACATATTTTGCTCTGGTGAGATTAATTCCTACATTGCCAGCTCTCAGTCCTGCAATCATCAGTTTTGTCTCTCCATTCTGGAAAGAGTCTATTTGCTGCTGCCTTTCCTTGTCAGTTTGTCCTCCTATTATTGACGCGGGCTTGAACTCGCCAAGACTCTGATGTAAAAGTGTGTGTATTGCTTTGTGGTGGCAAAATACTACAACGCTTTCCTCAATTTCCATTATGTTCTTAACAAAGTTGATCACATGCGGCAGCTTGGCAATTCCTGCTGCCTGCCTTTCACTCTGAATTGCACGTTGGTATGCAGTCGAGGCGTCAAATGCAGTCTGCGCCTCCTTTCTTTCGTCTTCGAGTTTTTTCCAGATTTTTGCAAGCTCGCTGTTATAGTATGTAATGTCTGCATCGATTATTTCCTTGTAACGTATCTTTTCTTTTAGCTCAGCCAGCACATCTGTTTTTTTCCTTCTTAACATCACGTGTTTTTGAAGCATGTTTCGCAATGACTCGCGCTTGTTTTCAAGCACTATTGCCTTGCCTTTCTCGTTGATGTAGCAAAAATACTCACAGAACTCTTTGAAGCTGCCTAGTAGGCCAGGCCGCAGTATATCTACAATCGGCCATATCTCAGAGCCTCGGTTATAAATTGGTGTACCAGAGAGACCGATTCTGTATTTTACGGATTCGAGTGCAGAGAGCTTTTTTATTGCCTGGTATTTCTGTGTAGTTTTTGAGCGAAGGTTCTGTACCTCATCGCACACTATTGTGCGCAGATTCAGCTTTGCAAGATCTTTGTATCTTTTGAAAAGCAGTTCATAATTTATTATGTAAAAATCATATCTTCCAAGATCTTCTGATTTCCCAACGCGTATTATAGTAGAAGTCGGCACCTCATCATCAATTATTCTGCCATTTCTGCTCTTTCTTTTCATGAATTTCTCAATTTCCCTCTGCCAATTCTGTAACGTTACCAGAGGGGCAACAATTAGTGCAGGGAACGTGTTTTGTTCTGTTGCAATGTATGATAGTGTTTGTACTGTATTATGGGCAATCATGCCATTAACGATATAGTTATGCGTTTTCGGCACTGAAAGATCATACACAAATCCAGAATAGTATTTTGTTTTGATTTCTTTAATTGGGCACCAATGAATTGATTCCAATTTTAGATTTTGCAATTCAGGGGCAAGTTGATCAGATGACGTATTTTGCGACGCAGTGCGAGTTGTCTTTTTACTCATTCCTTGTGTGTGTTTATATGGTACGAGTAGATTCAATGTACGAATGTACGTCCCAGCATATGCAGTTTGAGTAATCTGAGTTGGTATGGATGGTTTTTTCTGTGCAACAGGTAGTGTTCTTGACGGAACTGCGATTTTGTCATCGAGTGTTAGGCTAGCGGCATGCTTCCAACCATACTTGGTAAGAAATCTGTGTTTTTTTGTACATTCTACACTAGAGCCATCCCATAAAATCAACTCTACTATCTGTTCATTTATTCTCTGTCGAAATACTCGGTCTACTTTCTTTCCTATTATTTTTTTACCATCAAATGTTTGAACTATTATTGGAGATTCTAGCTCTCCCCATGCCTCATCTTCATTTTGTTCGATTATTGAAGATCTTGTCCAAAGATCCAGAATTCGTATTGGCCCAGTAGCTGTCTCAACTAGTGATGTACCGGTCACGCATTTTCCAAGTCCCATCTCGTCGGCAAGCAGTGCATTGCCAGAAGATTTTATCAGAAAGTCAAGGCCCTCCCTCTGAAAGTTGAGCAGGTTTCCACGGAACTGTTTTCCCGGATTTGCAAGGTTGAGCTTTTCGATTCGCTTTGGTTTTTGTTTTACCTGTTTTGCAGAAGGCGGCAGCTTTCGTTGCCATATGTTCTTGGAGAGTATCTCAAGAGGGTATCTGTCCATTATCCATTTGATCTGCTGAATGTTTTTTGGATCGTCTGGGACGATCGCCTCATGTTCTCCGTCGCCATACCATGCCTGAGGAATGATCCGCGATACCATGGCAACGGCCCGCTCGCCGGTCACTTTCCAGCTCCACGTGCCAGAAAACTTGTCCATTACATATTCCAGAGTACCAAAACTGGTCATGGTATTGATTATCTCCGTTGGGTAGTTTTTTCGATTTATGAATCTTAGTTTGTAAACATTTGATCGTCGCACTTAGCTATGAATAATTATAGAAAAACGCTATAAACACGATAAATATTGAATAAACCCTTATCTTGTAAGCTATTTTTTCAACTAAACAGCCAAGTTTACAGAATTTTAGATGATAGCAGTGTATTTGCTTTGAATTTTATTTTGCGTAGACGGATTTGGTGCATGTTACGAACGCCTCTTAGCAGCAGAAATACCGGGTACGTCTTTGCATTCATCTCAGCTGCACTATTTGGCTCGATCTCCACTCTTGCCAAGCCGTCAGTAGAGTCGACTGACCCGCTGCTCCTTGCAGCCATTGTTTCTGCAATCGCATCTATCGCATTTACACCGCTCACAATAAGACGCAAATCTCCAATAAGTAAAAGGGATATGAGACTGATAATCCCAATAGCAATACTGGGAGCAATTATTGCCCCAAGTCTGTACTTTGTGGGCCTGAAGACTGCGGCCGCATCAGATGCTGCAATACTTTCAAACTCTGAGATAGTGTTTACAGTGCTTATTGCCATAATCGCATTCAAAGAAAGACTCAGGCCACTTGGCTACGCATCGATGGCAATAGTAATGATAGGAGTTGTTCTCATCACCACCAAGTTTGACATAACAAACCTTGCAATTGATGCAACTAATCCTGGCACCATACTAATAGTATTCACCATGCTTTGCTGGGCAATTGATAACAATCTCAGCAGGATTGCGACAAGAACCATAGACGTGAGCCGCCTTGTACATCTAAAATCTACTATAGGGGCAGCCGTAATAGCAGGGATCGTACTTGCCCTTGGCATACCGCTTGAGGTGCCACATGAAAGACTCTTTCACATTATACTATTAGGCGTTGTCGGCTTTGCAGCACCAATGCTGCTATTTTATCTTGCGTTAAAAAGCATCGGCACAGTTAGGACCATCTTGGTGTTTTCTACATCATCAATATTTGGAGTAATATATGCTGCCGCCTTTCTTGGCGAGCATCTTGGCACGCATCAGATTATGGCATTGAGTCTTATGCTGGCAGGCTTATTCTTATTAAAAAGATCCGACTAGTTCTACTCAACATTTTAATCGCTTGCACGTTCAGTGAACGTATGAAGTTCACCCAGATACAAGAGCCATCACTTGAAAAGCCCCTCATGATAGCAGCTCTACAGGACATGGGAAATGTGGGCAGCATAGTCATCGATTTTGTCAACAAATCAAAAAGGACCATACCATTTAGGACCGCAGAGGCAACGCATCCATCATACGTGCTAGACAATGGCGGGTACATAGAGATTCCAAAGGAGATCTGGGAATACAGGTATGATCAGAACATCATAGTGTTTGGCGGTGGCGTAGGCCAACCAAAGACGGATGAAGATCTGCACGCATTATGCCAAGACGTAATCGATGTCGCAAAAAAACACTCTGTCAAGTTCATCTACACGCTTGGTGGATTTCACACCATGCGCCAGATAAGAGGCGACCACCAAACGTTCATCACAACTACATCAAAGGAGCTCACAGCACAGCTACAAAGGCTTGATGTGAATATGACGCCTTCAAAGTCAGTCATTACTGGATTTAACGGGCTCATACTAGGGTATGCAAAACAAAACGGTATCCATGGCATAGGCCTGTACGGCGAGCTTGATGAGCCGTCAATTCCGCAGTATAAGACGGCAAAGAGTGTAATCACAACGCTTGCAAAGCTTACATACCAGAACTTTGGCGATACCATCGAGCTTGACATCATGGCAGCTGATATTGAAAGGAAGTTAAAGTCAGGCTGGAATTACGATATCTGATCAGTTGTGCTTGTGCATGTCTGCCTGTATGTGGCAGTCACAGGAGCATAGCTCTGTCTTGTGGTCGTTCTGGCAGTCAATACACTCATAATGCTTGTGTTTTTCACAGCTTGAGCAGATCATCTACGTATAGACTTGGGTCAACGTCATATTTTAGGACTGTGCTAAATGTCAATTTCGCTCTTTTCAAGTATGGACAAAGTAAGATTGTAATACGATACTGGGTCTATTTCCTTTGCAAAGTCCTTGTCTATATTGATAAGATATATTGAATTCAGCTTTGCGTTGAGTATCTCATCATATTCTATTGGCGGATTTTTGTAGAACCTATCGCACAGTGACTTTATCTTTTTTATCTCCAACTCGTCCCTCACCTGGGGCGGATTGAGAAAGATCTGGTGTACTGGCAGGATTCCAATCACAGGGGTTGCAAGCGCAAAGTTATCACAATACTTGCTATATCTTGCAATCTTGCTCACAATCCTGGACACATAATAGTCAATTGTATCAAGTGCGTGCTCTGGTGGGGTAAATCCAGTTTCTATCTCTATTATCGAGACATGATGGTCTTTTTTGGCATAAAGGTCACATACAAGCGAGTCTGAAATCTGTTTTTCAACGTCTACTGTGTAACCTCTTGCTACAAGGTTTGCAGCGCAGATAAGCTCCAAAACAGAATGGTTTATCTTCACAAGGTTCTGCGTATACAGGTCAATTAGCCTCTGTCTTACATAATTGAGTTTTGGCATTTCGTCTTTGTCAAGTTGAGATGAGAGGCGGTTGGTTATCGTATAGACATCATCACGGAATTTTTCTAAATCCAAAATCCATTACCACTTGGTTATTGCAATAGATTAGTGTATTGTTAAAAGATGAGTGTGTCTAGATTGGCTCTCTGACACTCTTTACCTTGGCAATTGCTGTTGGGTCACCGTTGATTGGTGTAACAGTAACTGTAACCATGTCCTTGGCTGTTCTTCCAGTGCTTGGGTCAGTTACAGTAAGCTCGAATGTCAGTATCTTCTTCTGACCGTTTGCTACCTCTGGTGCCTCAAATGATGGCTTTGCAAGTGTTGTAGATGAGAGTGTTACGGTCTCACCTGTGATTTGTTTCCAGCTGTATGAGAGCTTGTGTCTGAGTGGATCTTTTCCAGAACCGGATAGAGTCACTGTGCTGTGTTCTTCCACAGTTTGATCAGGTCCTGCGTTGGCAGAGATTGCCTTTGTCTCCTCACCCTTTACTGTGATTGTGACAGTTGACGGTTCGCTGTCTGCCTGACCGTCATTTGCAATTAACTGGAATGTAAGCTGTGTTGTCACTGCAACTTTGGGTGCTGTGAATGATGTCTGCAATTCGGTGTTGGTTGACATTGTTACTGATGGTCCTGATACTTGGTTCCACAGGAATGTCAATGGGTCATCATCCTCATCGAATGCTGAGCCAGACAACACCACTATTGCTCCAAAGTCCACTTCTTGGCCGCTACCTGCATCGACAGTTGGAGGTGTGTTTACTGGTAGTACTGTGACTTTGACTGTATCCTTTGATGGATAGCCATTTTCATCTGCTACTCTGAGCTCAAAGACAAGCACTTTGACCTTGCCGTTTGCAACAACAGGTGCAGTGAATGTCGGCTGCGGCTGGTCAACTGCTGATAGCTCGACTGCCTCGCCTCCTATTTGTTTCCAAGAATAGGTCAGTACGTCGCTGTCTGGGTCAGAGCCTGAGCCAGATAGCGTTACCTCGGTTTGCTCGTCTACGACTTGGTCAACGCCTGCATCAGCTGATGCACGTACGTTATCAGACATTACGTTAACTGTGACCTTGTCAGAATCAGAGCCACCATACGGGTCAGTAACTGTTAATTCAAATTCAAGTGATGTGGATGCACCACCAGAAACCTCTGGAGCAAGAATTCTAAGTTCTGGTCGATTCTCGTTGATTAATTCAACTGTAGTACCCTTTGTCTGTTTCCAAGAGTATTTCAAAATATCACCATCTGGATCAGAGCCTGAGCCTGTCAAGTAGACAAGTCTTCTTGGAAGTGTGTTCTTATCAGGGCCTGCATCGGCAGAAGGATCATCGTTGATTGGTTTTACTCTAACTATAACAATATCAGTTGCCGAGCCGCCGCCTTCAACATAACAAGTAAGTCTGAATGCAGTTGGAATTATCGAACCGTTTGGAATCTCTGGTGCGACAAATGTTGGGTCTGCATCAGAAGTTGATGATAAGAGCACAAATGGTCCGAGTGTTTGAGACCAGCTAAGTTGTGTTTCTCTGTTCAGTTTGTCGTTGCAAGAGCCAGACAGTTGTACATTGGAGCCCTCATTGACAGTCTGGTCTGGGCCAGCGCTTGCCGTAATCAGCGTTGGTTTGCCCGCAGTCATCTTGATTACTACTGCATCTCTGGCAATTCCGCCAAAGCCATCAGCTACTGTAAGTTGGAATCTCAAAGTAGCAGTGCTTCTTGTGATAGTACTAGTATCAAATGTCGGGGTTTGTGAGTTTGGATCATCCAAGTCCACAATTGGACCGTCAATCTGTGACCAGTGGTAAATTAATGGGTCACCGTCAGGATCAAAGCCATCACCTTGAAGTGTGACCTCATCTCCCTTTTCCACTGATTGGTCTGGACCAGCATCAGCAGTTGGAGGCTGGTTTCTTGGCATAACAGTAATCTTGATAATATCAGTATCAGTTCCGCCGTACGGGTCGGTAACTCTAAGCTCAAAGGTAAGGATTTTCACTTTGCCGTTTTCAACCTCAGGGGCAACAAAGGATGGTTCCGGATCTGTTGTAGATGAGAGTTTTACTGTCTCTCCGCCAGTCTGTTTCCATTCGATTGTAAGCGAGTCCTCATCTGGGTCAATTCCTTCCCCGGTAAGCGTTACATAGTCGCCAGACTTTACAATATTCTGGGTTACAGTAGCTGCAAACGCCATAGGCATTACTGCGCTAAAAACAATTACAGATAGCAGTATTGTGTAGAATTTTAATTGCAACGTTTCTACGTTGAAAATCACACTGATTAAAAGCTTTCGTTCAATTTGGGACAATTTTTAGATCAAATTTGTTGTCTACGATCATTTGTTAGCTGATCCAGCTGATCTATGTAAGTTCGATCAATTATCAGTGATCCTTTTTTCACAAATCGATCTGATCATGATGCAAATGATCAAAAGGTGCAAAGTTACTCAAAAATAACTGATTTTTGGCTGTTTTCATTTTGATATTGGTGGTTAACAGAAAACAGTAGGAGATATGATGTTGAAAAACATCGTGCTGATTTTAGCCGTACTTGGGCTAGTCCTATTTGGCGCAACTACTGCGTACGGGGCTACCTTGTGGGACTTTGTGGTTTCTGCAAAGTTCGATAGCGAGAGAATCAGCCTGTACGAAAAACCAACCATAACAGGCAAGGTCTTAAACCATGCGATGAAACCTGTTCCAGGTGCAGATGTCCAGATCAGATTTGCAGGCGCCTCTGTTACAACCACTACCAATGCAACGGGCGTCTTTTCACACCAGTTTGCCGAACAAACAATTCCAGGCACATTCATAGTCAACATTTACGTAAAGGACGGCGAGAAGAGAGCTGTCGCCAAGACCACATTAAGGGTTGGAGAAGAGCAGGTCACCTTTAACGAGTTATACTACAAATCAGAGGATGTTGTAAATGGGCAGGACAACCCATACAGGGCCCTGCAGTTAAAGCATTATCAAAAACATCTTGAAGAGCAGCAAAAGCGCTTGCAAAAGCAGATTGAAATAGAATCAAAAAAGCTCATACTTGAAGAAAAACGCCAGATAGCACAATTAAAGCTTGAAGAGGCAATCAGGCAAAAACAGCCAGGATACGGGATTTATTCAGGGTACAAGTACGACGACTATATATCAAGCCTGAACCCGAAGGCAAAGAACACAATTACCAGTCAGCTAAACTACACAAAGAACGCATTTGAGGAAGCCCAGTACGCAATGAAACAGGTGCTAGATAACGGTGGCACATTACAGGAGGCAAGAGAAGCATACTTTGCAAAACTTGCAATAACAAAGGAACAGTTAGAGTCATTTGATAACTCGACGGCAAAGAACACCTCCGAAGTAAAAAAACAGGATCCGAAGAGCCCAAAGAAAGTAGTCGGACTCTCAGTGAAGGGCAAAAAACAGTAAACCGTTGCGATGCCAAATTGGAACTGCTAAAAGCGATCAATTTCCGAGATAGATATAATCAAAGCTAAAGAAACGCCGGCATGATGTCCACTAGCATCAGCCTTGGTAAGGGAATAGGCAAGCATCTATCTTCAATACTAGTTGACGAAGACGGAGTCTCACTTGAGAACATATGGCAGACCATAACGGACTTTGGGATAAACAGGGAGGATCTGAAAAAGCTCAACCCGACATACCAGGAGCTCTTTGAGATCTATTCTGCGATAAGGGCATACAGAATAAGCGTCAAGTACCTAAAGGAACTCAAAAACAAGTTCTAGCTGGCATAGGGAGAAAAAATGCTGGATATATCAGACCTAAAAGAAAAGATGATCCTATTAGGGATAACTGCGGTAGTATTCCTACCGCTCAGGCTTTTGGCAAGCCATTATCTGTTTGATCACTGGCTTGGCAACCTAGGAATAGCTACTCTAATCTCAGTTACACTCATAGTCCTAATCAAAAAGGAAAAACTTGGCAGGCTTGGCATTATTTTTAAAAAACAGATAACAAAGACGCTATGGAGCAGGTCTGCTAAGATAATCGTCTGCACGCTGGTCATCTTTATGGTGTATTTTGGCACAACCATACTACTAGTAGACAGAGGAAACACCATATACTATGAGGATAAGTTGATCCTCTCAGATGCAATAGCGCAAAAAGATGTGGATAGAGTAACGCTTGAAGGACTTAGTGGGCCAGCAATCGCACACGAGGTGCCACTGCTTGCGTATTTTCATTATATGGAGTATATTTTTTCAATCTCATACGCCATGTTAAATGACGCAACCAGTGGGTGGCTTGTCAACCTGCACCTAATCATGTTCATGGAGCAGGTGGAAATACTTGGGTTACTCTGGTTCTTTAAAAGATACTTTAGACCTGCAATTATCAGTTAATCCGTGTTTGTCTATTTTAGACAGACAAATTCAGAATATAGTTGCAGATAAAAGCAGATCATGCGTGTGTTTGTCATTGCGACGCTTGTTGCTGCAGCGATACTGCTATCATATGTAATGCCAGTTGATGCAAGTGGCAAGAATCTAGAAATAACAATACCAAACGGAGCATCGGTGCAGGATGAGCTTGTCACGTTCCATCCAGAAATACTGCCATTTGATCCTCACGATACCATAACATGGAAAAACAAGGACAGTACAGTGCACAGTGTCACTAGTGGAATTCCCGCACATCCTGACTATTCTGGAATATTCTTCAAAACAGGCGACATCGAGTCATCCAAGTCATCTACTATAGGAACTGAAAACCTGACAAATTTTGCATATTATTACTTTTGTCAGATTCACCCATGGATGACAGGAAAACTCGTTCTTGCGACAGCTCCAGAGTCACTGCCGGAGACGGTCAATGCCATAGTTGCAGAAAAAGAGTATTGGAAGGGTACCGACATAGTAATCACAGGCACTGTGGCATCCGATTTTGCAAAGACCCCGTACCAGTTACTAGTTTACCAATACCCAGACAGGTTAATCGATGTGCTTGACGCAAAGTTTGATGATGATGCATCATACTCGCAGACGATTCAAACTGACGGACTTGTTGCATCAAAATATACAGTAAGACTTGTCTATGGCCTTCCAACACAGATTGCCACAAAGACGTTTGAGCTGAGTGAGACAAGCACAAGCATACCAAAATGGATAAAAAATGAAGCTAGATGGTGGGCCTCAGGTACCTTGCCAGATTCAGAGTTTGCCAAGACAATAGAGCATCTTGCAAAAGAAAGGATACTCACATTACAAAAAAATGATTCAAGTGCAAGCATCATTCCTACATGGTTTAAGGTAAATGCAAGTTGGTGGGCGGAAGGCCGCATAACAGATTCAGAGTTTGCCAAGGGCCTGCAATATCTTGTGAATGCAGGAATAGTGCAGATTTAGGACTTGGTTTTCAGATAGAGTCTAACTGCCTCAAGGTGAGAGCAATTTGCCTTTATGCCCTTTCCGTGGTGAAACTTGTAAAAGTTCTTGAATCCAAGGCAGTCACATGAGTCATGTGTGACCATATACGATTTCTGCGGATCAGATGAGGAACGCACCTGAAAGAGATCATCGTCTACCTGTACCACGTTTCCCTCATCTACGAGTTTTTGCGCCTTCTTGATTGTGCCTGCGCTCAATACAGAGTGTATGACTTTGCTCCTAGAATAGATTTCGTTATTCGTTAATTTGTAGAAATAATTTATGCAGATAACACATAAGTCGAATCTGACAAATTTTGTTTTAGTTGGAGCGAAAATTCAATCAAACGCCCGGTGATACCAACATAGCTATACTGGGTTATCTAACAAAGGTAGGTACTTGGATGAATCTGCGGCAGATCACCACCGGGACACCCGGTTCCGATCTTAACAGGGAAAGACTGCGAACCATACTTGAGAGTTTTGCTAAAAAGGGGTTTGTCGAGATTCGTGAGAGTCAGAATCCAAAAGCAAAGTTCGAGTACAAGATAACCGAGAAAGGCAAGAACACATTCCAGAGATGCGTCAACTTTGATCCCGATGTAAGATATGTCATTGGCCTGCGCGAGTTTGGCGAGCCCTAGTTTATCCACAGCATCGAATAGCCCTGCTCGTCCTCAAATATAAGATCCATGTCAAAGTCAAGATTGAGTCTTTGCATAATCGAGGATAGCTGTGATGATTGTAGCTGCTCGTCGTAGTTTTTTGATATACATAGAACCCGAAAGATTGCTTTGCCGCTCTTTCCAAGATCATCTGTAAACTGTTCCAAGGTCTGAACCGATACATAGTCAAAGAACTTTACTATAAAGTCCCCACGCTTTGTTGATACTATAACGTCAATTTTTTGTCTGCCTATTGTCTGGTCCACCCTATATGGGAGTTTTTTTCTGTCCGTCTTGCCACCAAGCAGTGATTGAAGTTCTGGGAAGACAAGACAGGAGTGATTGAGTATCTTGTCTATTCTGTCGTTCCCCTCTGGTATCGAAGTCTCAAAGTTCACCAAATATGACTGCCTTATCAGCTGATTCTCGATTGCGCGTAGTTCCTTGCGGTATGCATGACCGCGGTATGTAATCCACAGAAACAGAAATGAGAGCAATCCTATCACAAGACCGTTGCTTGCCATCAGCCACACTTGTGTGGTGTAAAGGTTCAGTATGCTCTGCGTGGAAAATATCTCATCAGAGTTAGGATCAAAGACAAGTTCCACATTCCCAGACTCGTCTTTGATTTCAATTATCTGTCCATGCTTGCCTATTTCCTGATGAAAATAATATTGTGAAAGTGAGATGACCACTGAAAGTGAGAGAAGCCCGATTATCACCATGACAAGTGTAACCCGATGCCATACGCTCAGGTTCTCTATTGCAATGTCTAGTTTTTCTGCAAGCGATTTCTCGCCGTTATCGGACACAAAGCTCAGATTTTCCCGTTTTTATTTAACCACTTGTTACAAATTGTAACATGATACAATTTTTGCAAAATTCCTTTTATAGCCAATTCCAAGTATACTCATGGAAGCAGGACGTGTACAAACGGTAGTTTTAGATTCGAACGTATTCATCAAGGAATTCCAAGAAGGCAGAGTATTAAGACCAATTGCAAGGCGAATGAAAAAATACAGATCAAAACTTGTCATACCAGAAACGGTTCTGGGCGAGGTAAGCAGAATTACTGGAACCGATCCGATTGCCACCATGGAACATGTGTACCAGTATTGCAAACAGCCCATCACAATAGACAGGACAGACGAAATAATAGAAGAATCAAACAGAATATCCCAAAAATATTACGAATGTCACAGTCCAGACAATATGATTTTGGCCACGGCAAAAATCACCGGTTCGACTCTGGTTAGCTTTGACAGGGACTTGCTGCAAACTGCAAAAATGGAAGGGGTGCAAGCATTCCTTCCACGTAACTTTATTCGATGGGGATAATTGCATGAAGGCGCTGGTACTAGAAGATAATGGCAGAGTTGTTGAACTGTACAAGAAAATATTTGCAGAAAAAGGATGCGAGGCGGACTTTGCACGCAATTCGGCACAATGCCTCGAATATGTCCGCGCCAGAAGCTGTTACGACTTTGTCATCCTAGAAAACCCTACCGAAATGGGCGAAGCTAATCTTGAGGACAAGCTCAGAGACACAAAGCCCCAGCAAAGAGTGTTCTTCCTCTCTCCATACATGAGTATGCGTAAGGAAGGCTTTGAGCACCTAAAGGATACCTTGGATCTCATAGACAAGCCGTTTGCCATGATAAGTCTATTATCTTACATTGAGATAAAGGAAGATAACACACCAAATACATTATAAGCAATTTTTCGCAGAATTTTGCAATGGGCATCAAGCGCTACTTTGCCACGAGAGTTGCAATCTTGTTTGCCGTACTTTTGGCAACTTTATTTCTCACCATACTTCTTGTTGGCTCAAACATGGATACCATAATGAAAAAAGGAATTGCAATACAAGTAAGGGCCGAGATTGTTGAGAACAAGGCGCTTGCCTCAAGCTTCAAGGACACAGTAGAGCTTGACGCATATGTACAGACACAGATAGAGCAGCGCATGCGGAATCTTGGACTTGACAGTCCATGGTATTCCCCAAACAGAATCGGACTTGCCATGTATAAGATTTTGATTTTAGATTTTGGCCATGCTACATTTTTGACAAGCGATAGTGGCTCATCAGCTGTGGGCGAGATAATACTTGAAAAACTTCCAAGGACAGTGCTTTTGTTCACCACTGCCACAATAATAATTTCAGTCATAGGGATATTCATTGGTGCTGCGGCAGGAAGCAAGCCGCGCTCAAAGACGGACAGACTCACATCATCGTTTGCCATAATTAGCAGTAGCTTTCCTGTGTGGTGGGTCGGCATGATAATGATATTTGCATTTTCATTTTCCTATAGTATCTTTCCTGCAAGGGCAACACCTCTCATCGCCCCCTCCGATCCAGGCTATGTGCCCGCACTGTTGTATCACATGATGCTGCCACTAATCACCATAGTGTTAATCGGGTTTGGCACCTGGGCCTATCTTGTCAGGAACTTTATGGTTGGGATAATGCAGGAGGACTTTGTATTTGTCAAGAAGGCAATAGGAATAAGCCAAAGAAAGATACTTTTTGGCAGTGCTCTGAAAAACGCTGCCCCGCCCATTGTCACAGTTCTTGCGCTCAGTCTTTCAGGCTCGCTTGGTGGTGCAATAATTACAGAGGCAGTATTTGACTGGCCCGGCATGGGAAGGCTTTATTTTGAAGCAATAAGTGTGATGGACCTGCCGGTGATAATTGGCGCCACGTATGTACTCACCGCATTCTTCCTTGTAAGCATATTCATCTCGGATCTACTTTACGGGTATTTGGATCCAAGGATAAGGACAGGTTAGATATCGATGCTCACTTCCTCTCAGCTAAAAGAGAGTTTCCTGAAAAACAGAATAGGTCTTGTTGGCATAGTAATTCTGGCAGGGCTGATAGTAGTTTCTGCACTTACGGTAGTGTTTGTGCCGCTTGAGACATATAGACAGTGGAACAACCCTGCAAGCTGGACATTGATGCCAAAATCTGCGCTTCCTGCATGGGTAAACTATTTTTCGGACAAAAAAATTCCTGAGCATCAAATAATTGAGGGCTCACAGACAATACTGCAAAAATCGCAATCCACATACACTCTCATACAAAGTTTTGAATCAGATTACGCATTCGATTATTTTCCTGACGATCTCATACTGCAGTACAAGGTGGCGTATTCTGGCTCATCAATAATTCAGATTCACGTGATAAGACCCGACGGCATTCAGATTGACCTTTACAGGGCCTCGATACCTTTTGCGGAATCTGAGACAGTCTTTTCCGACAGGGTCTTTTCGGCAAATGAGATGATAAGAAAAAACCTACGATTGCAAACAGCAGCATTTTCGTTTCCAACAGAAGGATTGTCAGCTAGCGAGATAGTTTTCTCAAAGACGGATTTAAATGAGGTGTTAAAAGGCAGGTACGTCTTTTTAGTCAAGATAACGGGCACGGATGAGAATAGCATACTAGGCTCCCAGATGATTATAGGTGGAAAAGTCTTTGGCATTATAGGTACGGATGAGCTCAGACGCGACTTGTCAATAGGTATTTTGTGGGGCATACCGGTGGCATTATTCATCGGTATAGTAGTTTCTGTAGGATCTGTAGTTGCAGGGCTAGTCTTTGGAGTTTATGCCGGATACAAGGGTGGAAAGACAGACGAGTCTATGATGAGATTTAATGACATAATCTATGCACTGCCAGCACTGCCTTTTCTTATCATACTTTCTGTCACGACATCAAATAGCATATTTTTGCTCATAGGATTCCTGATGATTTTTGGTTGGGTCGGTGTTGCCAAAGTCTCTCGCAGTATGGCGCTACAGATAAAGACAAGGCAGTTCGTGGATGCTGCCAAGGTAATGGGTCAGAAGGATTCAAAGATAATCACAAGGCACATAATTCCGCAGATTCTCCCCTACGCCCTTGCAAGTATAGCAATATCGGTTCCTGCGGCAATCACGACCGAAGCGGGTCTGAGTTTTCTGGGGCTTGGTGATCCCTCTTTCCCAACATGGGGCCAGATATTGCACGATGCAAAATCATATGGTGCTGCGGCAAGAGGCCTGTGGTGGTGGATAATGCCTCCAGGAATAATGATCGCTCTGACAGGCCTTGCTTTTGTCTTTATTGGAAACGCACTGGAATCAACTGCCAATCCTAAACTTGGGCGCCGCTAGTTGGCAAAATCAAAACTACGTATTATTTGAACTGCTTGGTCGTTTAATTTTATAGTGTATGCAGCTGCATTTGGATCAGTCATCTGTGAGAGTGTTTCGGCAAATGCAGTTTTGTCCTTGCCCCTCTCATACATTCCGCCCGTTTCCTTGATGCAAAGGGGGAATTTTTTCAGGTTGAGCCCGTTCTGCACAAGATATGCGATGAACCTGCGGTAACGGTCGGTCTCATACCAGTCCACCTGTTTTTCCTCGCATGCAGCTATCCATGTGTCAATCGAGTTCTGATAAATTGCCTTTTGCCTTAGCTTATCAAGCGACATAACTTAGAAATCTGCGCGTTTCATCTTTGAGCCGCATCTTGGGCATGTAGCTCCCTTAAATCGGTGGTTGCACGTAAGGCAGACATATTTTACTCCAGAGCCTCCCTCGGAATTGAATCCAAAGAATCCTCCGCCGCTTCCGCCCCCATCACCGCCATATCCTCGCATTCGACTCATGTATCGTCTGCGTATCAAAAGCGGAAGCGCTATGAATATTGCAAGTGCAGCTGCAAGTCCGTATGGAAACGGCAATATCATTTGGAGTCCGATGCTAACAGCAAGAGAAGCGAAAAGAACAATCAGGTAATTTTTGTAGCTGTACAACACAGTCAATCGCTTAAAAAACCTTATAAAGTTTTGTAGTCATTTTTCCAGCTTGTCATTCAAAAATTATCGGTAGTGCGTTTCCGGCACTATCCCACGCAAAGATGTCCTCGTCCTTCTCGTACGGGGACTGTACGATGATTGCTACTAGTCCAAAGAAGTTGTGCATGTCAGTAACTGAAGGGCTGGCAGAGCCACTAGGATGCGAGTGAGCTATTCCCACATATGAGAGATCAAATGGCAGAAACGATTGCGGAAATCCTGCAAACGTCTGGTCGCTGTATGAGAATGGAGGTATTACAAGCCCATCTACTGTGATCGTCCCCTTCTTTGATTTGCCCCTCAGTATCAGTATGCCTTCTGAAGGATGTTTCATTTTGCAATAAGATAGGATGCTGTCCTTGACATCTTTTTTCAGCACTACCTTGCGCTCTATTTTGCCCATTCACTTTACCACCACGTACTTTCTTCCGAGAGTCTTGTATAAAATCTCGGAGAGTTCTTCAAGTAAATGCTCGCTCTGCCTTGTTTGCTGCTCGATTTCCGATTCTAGGCTGCGTATTTTGGATGTAGTGTTGTCCAGATCCTCCTTTGCATCTGATAATCTTTTTTCAAGATCTGCAAAATGATTTTGGTCAAACGATCCTGCCTGCTCTTTTGCAGCGCGTATTTTCTTTTCGTGTTCTTCTTTTCTCCTGATAAGCTGATCAAGTATCGATATGAGATGAGTTATTTGGCCTACAGTTTTTTCGCTCTCCTTGACCGATACAGTTCCAGAAATCACTCCTTTCATGCACGATTCTAAAATTGTGATTATCGCGTCTTTTTTTGTAGCCTCAAGTGTTCCGGAGGGGGTTTGAATAAGTGACTCTAGCAGCACCTTTAGTTGTTTGTCAAGCGATGTGACGTACACATACTTGCCCAACGGACGCGATATCTTGGAAAACTCATCGTCGATTTCCTTGTAGGTGCGATTTCTTTCCTCATCCAGTCGTTTCAGGTTACTCTGCAGGCTGAGAAATTGTGCGTATTCTTTTGACGATTTGAGTTCTTGTAGTTTTTTCTCAGTGCCTGCAATTAGATTTTCGTATTGTTTTAGTGACTCTTTGTGCTTTGCAAGGCCTGATATTTTTGTAAGTAGGTCTTCAGATAGCGACGTCAGACTCGCTATTTTTTCTTTGATTATGTTTTCGGATGACTCAAAGTCTTTTATCTCCTGTATCATTTTCAGAATTATTTGGTGATTTGTAGTAACTGTTTCAAGATGCGCTTTTAGATCATTTGCATATTTTTTTGCAAAAATGTGAACTATGCGACTGTTCTTTCCAAGTACATCTCCGATTTTTTTAAGTATGTGCGAGCACACCTCGGTAGACTTTAACATGGACTCGTAGTTTCGGACATCCGGAATCGTGGTTTTTGCCTCTTTGGTGATGGTCTCGACTATTTCGGCTTTGCCCCTAACGGCAATTACTTTGATCCTGTTGTCCACATCATCAAGATTCAGATCATCGTCTTTGAGATTATTAATTATCCGAAAGATTGACTGTATTTCTTTTTTTATTGTCTCAAAGCGAGGTTTGCTCTCCTGAGCTGCTATGTCCTGTCTTGATTTTTTGTGTTCCTCAAGGGCGTGCATAATTTCAGATATTTGTATTTCCTGCGCCAGTGTTGCCTTTTCGGTTTCCTCTTTTTTCTTGCCCCATCCAAACACCATAGAGTGACTAGAGTCTTAACAAATGTATATCTGTCGCCTTAAAATTTAAGGAACTTTGCCTTGATGTGGATGTGAGTCATTTAGTTTATGGGGCCAGCAAGGACGGACACTATACAGGAACGGTAACGCAGTCAGTCATCGTAGCGGTGTCTGTACCTGCAATTTGGCAGGAAATAAGTAATATTGCAGGCCTTGCAGGATGGGTGAGCGATGTGAAAAAGACAGTGTTTCTATCGAAGACAAAAAAAGGCCTAGGCGCATCAAGAAAAATATTCTTTGCAGACGGCAGCCAAGTTGTAGAATACATAGTGGGTTGGCAAGAGGAAAAATATCTCTCATACATTGCAACATCCGGCCTGCCTCTTGAGGGATATCATGCTACCATATCTATTGCAGCAAAAGGGAAAAAATCATCCATAACATGGACTTCGTTTTTGATAAGTCGCGGATCAGACAGGAAAGAGTTTGAAGAGTTCCTGTCCTTTATGGACTCGTTCTACAGAGATTCGCTCAAAAACCTCAAGGAAAAGCTAGAAAAGCAGCACGCATCAATATGATTGTAAGATGAGCGATACCAGATTTACTTTGATAGGCATAGGACTTATTTTTGCTGGATTTATTGTGCTCGGAGTCTTGGGCCAGCATCACTACAACCTTGCCATACAATCGCAGCAGTTTGGCGAATGTTTTGAATACAAAGATGGAACACAGGTACCAGTCGATTGCAATGTTGCAATGCAGGATAGAAACTGGTTCTTTGCACTGGTCATAGCACTCATAGGTGGAGGAATATTCTTTCTGGTAAAGGGAGTTAGGGGAAAATGGGATCAAGACGTCAAAGAAAAAGACAAGGTGGGCCCAGATAGTTCTTTTCCAAGTTAGACCCTGATTATTCCATTCTCAATCAGATATTGGATTCCTTTTACAAAATCAGCATCAGTTATCTTTCCCTCAGACCACCAGCCCGCGTTGTTTTTTATCCAGCTTGGAATGTTTTTCGTTCCACCAGTGCCTGCCTGGGTTGGAGGAATCTTGAGTACTTTGTGCTCTATTAGAAATTCCAATCCAGTTGTAAACTCTGAATCAGTTATCTTTCCCTCAGACCACCAGCCCGCGTTGTTTTTTATCCAGCTTGGAACTGAAATCATGCTGTCATCTAGCATAGATGGAATCATCTCAAGAAAGACAATTGACATTCCGCTTGACCTCATATCAGAGATGAGGGACTTTAGCAGATCAATTTTTCTCTGATCAACCTCATTTTGGAATGTTTGATGCTTTACTGCAAAGTCAGATGCCTGCAAGCTTATTACTGCAAAGCCATGCTGCTTTACCACCATCTGCACTTTGGTGAGTGCCTTTTGTTGCACTGTGCCGCTAAGGAACGGATCATCGCTTATGACGTTCTCAAAGTAAGCCGTACTTGGAACATGTCGGATGGAAGAGTCCTGATATGGGGGCTTGTCAACCACAATACTTGCACTGAAGAACTTTATCCCTGCCTGCCGAGCAGCCTCGATTGTTTGAGACGAGAACGCATCGTAGGGAGGTGCAAAAACGCTTGCCCTGACCCCAAAGACGTCTGAGATCTTTTTATTTGTCTGTAACACGCTCGCAGCCTGCCTCTCCGCATCAAATGCAGAATGGTCCAAGTATTCCCATCCCCGGCTACCAATTCTGACGGAGGATGTGTTCAGTTTTTCTTTGATTGCATTCACAGTCTTTGGGTCATCTCCGATAAATTTGCCTATTACCGTAAGTGTCAGAGGTGTTTTGCTCTCAGCAAACGTGTTCATAACTGTATTCTGTACGTCGTTTAGCCAGAAGTCTTGCACGTTATCAAGCCGGAATGCCACGCAGTTACAGTTAGGTATCTGTTCTGGTTTGTCATCATTTGGTTTGACAGCTTGCGGTGCATCATAATCCTGAATTGAGCCTATTGGCAATATTTTGATATTCTTTGATTTTATTGTGTCAATTAGCGCTCCTAGTCGCTCTACGCTTGTAGAGTTGACCTTGTTAGTATACCCATTATCGTATAGTGAAAACTCGTATGGGTGCATCATCACCACGGCATATCCATAATCAAATATGCTCTCATCAATTTTGTTTAGGATTTGCTCATTTGGAACATGCTCCCATATTCCGGTGGCAGTGTTCAGTATTGCAGTGTAAGGCACTATTGGAAACTGGTAAAACTTGGACTTTGTAAATGGGGTCGGCTCCTTTACTGTAGCAGCTGAGCTGATGTGTGTAAAACCGTTGTCTTTGAGTATCTGAATTGTAGTCTCATCAAAAACGTTTTCTGGAGGTATGAATGTGGTGGGAGTAACGCCAAAAACGGATCGAATTCTCTGGTTGGTGTCTCCAATTAGTTTTTCCTGATCTGGCTTTGGCATCTGCGTCATTACCCTGTTGTTCCAGCTGTGGCTGGCAAGCTCCAGATTGCCGTTAGCAAGACCGAGCTTTATCGTGTTTACCAGATTTTGATCAGTACCAATTAGGCTGCCAATTATCCCTATGGTCAATGGTACCTGTTTTTTCTCAAACGTAGACATTACCGCAATTTGTGCAGGTGCTAGAAAAAAGTCCTGCACATCATCAAGCCTGAATGCCACGCAATTGCAGTTAAGATGATCAGAGTTCAGCTCAGGATTGTTAATGTATACCTTGACGATGCTGGTGGACTCTGTAACAGGCATCAGTTTTGTGGTAACTGTCTTGAGGCTTCCAGAAGAATCTTTTGATTTTATGTAGAGCTGGTAATTGTTCACTTTGAGCTTTGAAAAGTATGCAAGCCCCCTCTCAGTTACTTCAGATTGTGCCACTTTGTTTTTTTGTCTGTCATACAGCTCTGCCACAAATGAGCCGTCTTGCTTTGTTACCTTGTTTGTCGTACTGTTGTATACTTCTACAGTTATCAGTTTGTCCACTAGCACTGGCCATGCAGTAGTTATCTTGAATTCCTGCGCCACATTAGGTTGAAGTTTTATCGGGGCAGTTTTGAATAATATGTCTTTTGCAAGAGAGACTTCAGCATAATAGTGATCACCGTCTCGAATGGAAGGATGAAGCCAGACTCTTAGCGTATTCCCGTTAATATCAGTTTTAGAGTATGACCAAGCAATTCCATCATGCGACTTTATAGTGACAGCGGCGCCGGCAATAGGAGTCTGGCCGTCTTTGTAGAATATGTTAAGACGCATTCCTCCCGTGTTTTTGATTGTGATCTCAAGGTCTTCTTGCGCTTTTTTCATGTCAATGAATCCGACGCCTGCATACATGCTGTTCATGTAGACTTCGACTTTGTATCGGTGGTTTAATGGCAGTGAGCTTATTGCCAGAGGATTCTCGTTAAGAGGAGATAATTCTCGAAGTGGAAGTGTATCAAGTCCTCTGAACACTTTGAGTACAAGTCCCTGAGGAACAACTCTATCCCCGTTCTCGCTTTTTATTGAAACGTTCAGTGTGCCAGTACTTTGTGAGAACGCCTCATGTGGTACTGCAAAAATGCAGGCAGATAAAATCAAAATAAACGCAAAAAGGAAGTGTTTATGTGAATGCGATATCATGTTTTTATATGTCAATTTCTAATTAGTAGGATTGAAACGCATTACAATATTTCTCTTGCTAAGCTTTGTGGCGTTGGCAACGATAATTGATGCTGACGCAGCTATATCAAAGACGGCAAAAAAGATCTGCGGAGACATGCTATGCTCCGAGGTCAAAGCGTGCCCCAAGGATCAGATCCGTGATCCGATTGACAGAAAGTGCTATCCAGGCTCTGCAGGCTGGAAGATAACAGGATACTTTTTACCGCTCGAGAAGGATTACCCTGCAGACAGGATGGTTTGGACGTATGTCAGCGGCCAGAAGCGAGGAGGGTCGTTTGATTATTCGGAGAATAACTCGACGTATTATCTAAAACAGTTCAAACAGACGTTTCTTAATGAAGTTGCAATTCAGGGCTCAGGAATGACAAGTGACGGCAGGATACTGCAGAGCTGGCAGAACGACTTTATCAGCCCAGATGGGCAGAGAACTCGATTTTACCATTATGGGAGCTGTGCTGCCACATTTACCGGTGTGTGCCTTCCAGTTTCTACAAGCTCACTGAACGAGCCACTCATAATGGTAGCAGTAACACATGGGAGTACCAATATGACAGACGGCGTGATTGAACATGGCACGCTTTTGCGCATACCTGACATACCATCTCCTTGGAATGCCAGAACGTATTGGGCAGTAGACATTGGAGAGTGGAGAGACAAACACATAGACATCTTTACAGGTTATGGCAAGTCTGCAAGGGATGCAGCATACAAGATAACAAAATTGCCTCCGCAGGAAGACAGTCGCGTTCTTGCAGTAGGATTCAAGGAAGCAAAGCCGTAGATTTACTGCTGCACTCTCTTTGCGCTTGTCCACTTTGCTTTTAGTTTGAATACTTCCTCTATTACCGCTTTTAGTTGCAGTATGTCAGTTAACTGCTTGTAGCCTATGACCATCAGCGTAGAGTATAGAATGAGTCTCTTGTCATCCTTGTCCATTCTAACTGCCATGGCAGAAAGAAGATGTTGCAGTATGATGTACAAGCCCAATGTATACGCTATGTAAAGATAGTTTCCAAGTATGATCTGATATACTGCAAAGCCCAGCACGAGCAAGCTTGCCGACGGTATTAGTAGCATGTGTATTGCCATCAACGGGTATGCAAACTTTTGCAGATAGCCAAATCTGGGGTTCAGCAGTATGTCAGAGTGTCTCCTTAGCACCTGCAGATTGCCACGATACCATCGTTTTCTTTGCTTGTAAAAATCTATGAGTGTATTTGGGCCCTGCGTATATGCAGTAGCCATATTGCTTCCGCTCACTATCATGCCGGAGCGGAGCACTTTCATTGTGGCATCAAAATCTTCTACCAGTGTTTCCTTGTGGTACGCTCCAGCCTCCTCAAGCTTGTCTTTTTTGAATGCGCCCAGTGCGCCAGGCACTATTGTTATTGCGCCAAAATAGTCAAGACCGCGTCTCATGATCTGTATGCCAGAGAGGTATTCAAGGGCCTGACACCAAGTCAAGATGTTAACTCGGTTTCTTATCTTGATGTTTCCTGCAACGGCTGCGACATTTTCGTTTGAAAATGACTTTGCAAGCTGTTTTAGCGACGAGTATCCTATGATAGTGTCAGCATCAAGTATTACTATTATAGAGCCCGTAGCGTAAAGCATCCCTGCGTTAAGTGCGGATGCCTTGCCACCGTTTTCTTTGTGGATTACTTTGATTTTATCTTTGTATTCGGACATGATCGAAAATGTCTGATCTTTGCTGCCGTCATCGATTGCAATTATCTCTTTGTCAGGATAGTCGGTCGCTATTAGCGACTCTATTGTTGTTCTGATCACTTTCTCCTCATTGTATGCAGGTATTAGAACACTCATCCTTGGATATTCTGTAGGCGCTTGCAACAATGATTCTCGTGCTATACTCCTTATTGCAAGAGGCACAAACAGCATTGTTTGCCAGAACGAGAGTGTGAGCCCCCAGATAAAGACCGTCTGTATTATTGACATAGCTCCGCTTGAATACCCGTCATATGCAATTATAGTTCCAAGTCCGAACGGCATTATCATCACGCTTATTGAAAATAATGATGCGCCCTTGCGTCCGTACTTGTACTGCACTTGCGGTGATGTCTTGGATACTATCTGAAAGAATACGAGGATTGCGGCAAGCGATATTGCGATTATACTAAGAGTGCTGAACATGCTATAGGCAGTAAATATCAAAAGCGAAAAGATTACAATTGCCAGTAGGACTAGTACCGGGTCCGTCTTGGCTTTTTCCTTGCTGTGTTTGTGCTGTTGACGTGCAATTGGTGATTTCGATGATTGAGATGGCTCTGGTACAAGTGTCGATTTTTCCTGTGCTTGCTGTTCTGGCGCAGTATTGCCAGCTTGTAGTTCTGGCATGGTTTTTAGTTTCCTATCAAAGCATGCAAGATGCATCCACTCATTTTGGTGCCTTACGACCCTGTCCTGAAGGTGAAGTTCATCATTACAAACATAACATCGATGTGGAGGAGCCTGTTTTGGAGCATTAGCCGGAATCTTTGGTACGGATAGCTGTGTTTTTAGCTGTTCTGATTTTGCCAGAACGTAACGAATGTCAGAGTTGTAGAGATTCTTTCCGCTTTTGATTGTCTTTTCTATATAGGATAGTCTACCAACATCCCCGATCCTGGCCTTTTGGAGGTGTTCTACTATTTTCAGTATGTTTTCAGCATCCACATGTTAAATTATATTGTTATTTTTAAGACGATTTGGAACTCTTTAATTTGACAATTATAAGCAAAATCGCAAATTAGTTTAATGGCACTATCAGTAGCAAACCAGTCTTTGATCTATAGAGTCAAAATTGATCGCATTCTCAATTACGGATAGCCGCAGGATATATGTGAACTATTGTGTATTTTTTTATTATCACAAAACGCGTAACTATGCTCATGAGAAAGGTAAGCCCATCAAAGGATGCATTTTACATAAGATGCATCGCGTTGGTAGTATCACAAATAAACTGCGATGGAATGGCCGATTCCGCAAATTAGGATTGCGTGTCTGCATTATCGTTAGACTTGTTTGCTAGCATCTGCAGTGCTTTGCTTATTTTTCCTGATTCATCGTTGATTCCCATCTTTTTTAATTCCATCTTTATGGTAAGCAACGGATCGTCAACCTGTTTTGCTGTTTGTTTTTGTTCAACATATTTTAGTTCCTCTCTTACCGCCTCAATTTGCTGCATTTTTGCCAACAGTTGATTTTTTGTCTTCTCTATTAGCGATTGTTGATACTCAAATTTTTCCTTGATTTTGCCATATTCGACTTCCAAATTGGAGAGAACAGCATGAATATCTTTCTCGCCTACATATTTTGGATTTAGCTTTTCAAGTTCGTGCCTGCTTTTTGGTGTGTCCTGAAAGCAATTCAGCTCTTCGGCAAAACGTTTTTCCTGCTCCAATATTTTCTTGATGTTTTCGGTTTTTTGCTTCAACAACACATTCACAAACTTCATGTATTGATTTGTATTGCTCATCTGATCTTTCATTTCTTCTGTTTTTTCTTGTACTATTTCCTGTTTTGTGACAGGTTTGATCTTGTTTGAGAAAAAAATCGTTCTATCGCTTACATTCATGGGATCGGCAGCTTCGATCTTGCTGCCAACTCCTGTTATGTGCGACCATTCATCTTCGGCTGAAACATTCTGATTGTATTTTTTCTTTACCTCGTCTTCGTTATTAGTAATCCTGTTGATGTGTTTTGCCAATGAGGTAATTCGGACTATCCGAATATGACACATATGTTATCTGAAACGAACAAACAGTTTATGGCGTCTTAGGCAGCTAAGGTAAGATTATCGCCTATGGTTTCGTTTGGCAAGCCACGAAACGACTATCTGCTGAGCAAGCTTTTCTGGCTCTTCCTCTCTGTATAAAGACTCTTTTTCAAGTTTTTTAGCATATGTTGATGGAAGCGTCACAGGGACTGTCTTGCGTATTGCAAGAAGCCTTGCTTGTCTGAGCAGTTTTTTGTGGTTGGCCGAAGGGTATCTTGCAAGAACCCTGAGGTATGCCTTTTGAGTTCTAGCGTCAAGTGCAGATATTCTCTGTGCTATTTTAATTGCCTTTGGAACATTTGGAATTATAGAATGAAGCTTTATTGCAACGCTGCTAGATATTGTGCCCGGAACCAAATTCTTTATTTTCTCAGGTAATGCTGCAAAGCCAACGTATTTTTTAAAAGTCTTGCGTGTTATCCCAAGAGATCTGGCACCTACTGTAATTCCCATCTTTTCTGCAAGAAAGCTGCACGATTTTGCCATATCTTTTGGATTCATATTTTTTCGGTGAAGATTTTCAATAACGGATGCAGCCTTGGCATTTTCAAGATCGTAGCCTTTTGTAAGTACGAGGACTGGGATTTTCTTTGCCTTTAGCAGTTTTAGCGCAGCAAGTCGGCGTTGACCAGACATTAGAAGAAATTGACCCCTACCATTCTTTTGAACCAGCGGAGGGTTTTGCAGGCCTTCATTTTTAATTGATCTGGCAAGCTCACGAATGCCTTCTCTGTCAAGCGAGCGTGCCTGTGCTTCATCCCACACATGGACTTGTTTGATCGGTACCATCTTTACTCGGTATTGGATTTTCTGGTGGAATCTTTGCGGCATCAGTCGACATAGTAATGAAAAACAAGATAGTAAATGGTTAGGTTAAATTGAATTTGCCATTGTGTGATTAATTTTTCTCTGTTTGGGTGACAAATTTGCCAAATGCAATATGCATCAGAACACGGTGCGGATGCCAGAAAGTAGTTTTGTTCTTCCTGTAATTCCAACCAAGCTCAAGAGCGCAATCCCCATCACTATCATAGTTATTGGTCCAAACTCTGGTGTAACATGTATAGGTATGACGTCATCTTTCGGTCCTGTCCACTCTGATTTCTTATCAGGAAGTCCGATTCCAAGTATTGTTATTTGTACGTCAACAGGCTCGTCAGATTTTAGCGCAGTTGTAGAATGTGTTGCGGTTCCATCATGCGTATGTGCCTCAGGCTCGCTTAGAACATTTACCCCAGATTGCATTGCGGTTAATGCATAATTTACATGCGCTACTTTGCCATTAGAATCGACAAAATCAATTGCAATCAACATTGACTGGTCTTGCGTTGGTGCAGTGGCAATCATATCTACGTTGATTGTGCCGTCAGATGATATTGCCTTTATCAGAGCCCCGTTCTCTACCTTTTCGGGATGAAGCGTTGTCTCTATTGGAGCGCCGTCGATTTCTGCAAAAAAACTCACAGTCGGATGCCCGGCTTCCTGCGGAGTGAATTTGCCATAATAAAGACCCGCCACATGCTCGTCTTCAACCATATCTAGTATTGTTTTTTTTCCGTTTAGTGTGATTGATACATCAAGGCTGTCTGCAAGACCAGAAATGCCTCCCATATGTTCTGAGTGATCCATCTTATTGTGTGAAGAGTCGTCCATTTCATGTCCAGAATGATCAGAGTTGTCATCATGTATAGAATGATCCTTATCAGAAGATGCTTTTTCCTCATCAGATGCATGTGTTATCATTACAGTTATCGCGTTTTCCATTCCTATGATAGGAGGCTCCCGGTCCCACCCAATCTCCATCTTATAGTCTCCCACCACTTCGGATTTGTGTGCATACACGGAGTCGAGCGGCATAGCATACATAGAAGCAATAACCGCGGCAAGTAAAAGCAAATATTTTCCGTTCAACAGATATGATTTAAAAAAATCTCTAATTAATCATATGGTAGAATCATCAAACATCATAAAACAAAACCGCCAGGTAAGGGATTTGCTGGGAAGTGGTAACACCCTACCAAATTGCAGATGAATTCCAGTCTGATTAAATGCCAGGTCATTGGGTTTCAGGCAAATCCGCTATGACATGAGGACCACTGTGGTAGATAATGCTGTGTAGGTTTGCCATTCTCAAAGTTCAGCCAATCCGGCATGTCTGCAATGTCATCCAAGGCCAAGCTTGCCCCCAAGCCGACAAGGGCTGGCTTTTCAGATAAGATGCCTGCCACCGTCAAAGCTGCTCCAACCAGACCATGATGAATTCTGTAGCCCCCAATGTAGACTTTGGGCGGGTTTGGCTTGGAGTTCCAATCTTTTGTCAATCGGCTGCCCAATCCGTAGCCGTCGTTAAATGTCCTGAACGGCCTTGCTTTGCGGCTGCCTGCATTCCAGACCTTGGTTTTTGCAAGTCTTTTCATATATAGATTAGTGGCTTATTTACAGATAAACTTGTATGTGCGATCCAAAATATGATCTACCGTGAAACGTGCTTTGCATATTGGCAAATAGAGTTGATAAAGCAAACTTTAATCGTAACAGTCAATAATAAATCAATTATGGGATGGAAGTGACGGAGTTATGAAAAGCATTTCCACATCAGATCTGCTTGGACGTCAACTAAATGATGTCGAAACAAAATATGCTCCACAAGTTCTATATGTCGAGGGGCCCCTGCAGATTCCGCTTCCCTGCCAAAGGGTGTCTATTGTAGGTTCAAGAAAGGCGTCCATACAGGGTACTGAAACTGCCAAATTTATCTCAAAAACTCTTGCCGAAAATCGAGTTGTGATAGTTAGCGGACTTGCAGAGGGGATTGATACTGCTGCACATGAGGCGGCAATACAGTCAGGTGGCAGCACCGTGGCTGTTCTTGGAACCCCGCTAGACAAGGCATATCCAAGAAAAAACCTCCAATTGCAACAACGTATAATGAGCGAACATCTGGCGATATCTCAATTCCAGGTGGGACATGCCACAAGACCAAAGGATTTTGTAATCAGAAACCGAACTATGGCGCTAATATCTGATGCCACCATAATAGTGGAGGCAGGCGATAGCAGCGGTTCGTTGCATCAGGGATGGGAAGCGCTAAGGCTTGGCCGCCCGCTATACATCTGGCAGTCTATTTTTGACATGCCTGGCTTGACATGGCCTGAAAAGATGCTAAAGTATGGCGCAATACCCCTTGCCGATCCTCAAGAGATATTCGAAGTTCTGCCTTCCTCTCTTAAAGTGCCACTGGTATTTCAGTAACCATCATGCGTATTTCCAGACTAGAGTTCTTTTCTCTCCTATCCTATTCCACACGTGGGACCTCACCTAAAGAACTGGATTCAAAGACTTGGAGAAATGCAGTAAAAAACGACTTGTTTGTTTCCAACAATTCTGATTCTAAATTAACATCTGAACTTATCGCTGATGAGATAGCAAAAAATTCTACCGTGTCACCGTTTAATGATTATTTCAAGCCAGATGTCATACTGGTGCCTATTCCACGCAGCACATTGATGCAGCCTGGAACCCTCTGGGTTCCCAAGCGTCTTGCCAGCGCATTGTCTGCAAGGAACTTGGGTAAGATATTCGAATGCCTGGAACGAGCAACGCCGTTACCTAGGACATCAAAAAGTAATGCTGCAGACAGGCCAAAAGCCGTTGATCATTACAATACCATGAGCGTTCAAACCATTTTGTCAGAACCGAGTGAAATTCTTCTTGTGGATGATGTTGTGACAAGAGGAGCCACAGCTATTGGTGCAGCAAACCGGCTAACTGAAGCATTTCCAAATGCCAGAATTCGCCTGTTTGCGGCATTACGGGCTGTGAGTCCGCCAGACATCTTCAAGAATATTTACGATCCTCGTCTTGGAATTATTGATCTCAGAGGAGATCAGACATATAGACGACCCTAATCGTCTTGACGGTTTTTTTTGGATCAGCATCCAAATTCCATGGATTTTATGCACCTGGTCACTGCGGCGAATCTAAAATGCGACAAGTTCCACAGTAGAACTAGGCAAGGCGTTTTCAATGCGTTTTAGGACTGATGCAATCCTCTGGTCATAGTTGTGAATGTCTATCTTTAGGCGGTTTTTGAGGGTCTGCTTCAAATCTAGCCATATTTGGCATGTAGGGTTTTAACCCTTATTGAAAGCGCCAGGTAAGGGATTCGAACCCCTGAGTGCGAATGCACAACCGCTGCCCTGTGTGTGATCTCGAGGCGGTCGCCGTACCGCTTGGCTAACCTGGCACTTGATCAGTATCTCATCTGCCCCTATATAGCACATCAATCCGCTTTCGCACAGTCACTAAATACAAAAACAAGAGGAACCACCATAAAATAATGGGCCTAGACTTGAAAGGTCTTTTATCATCAAGAGAAAAGACCAAGCTTGAATCATTCTCTTCAAAAGTGATTGCAGTGGACGCATACAATACCATATACCAGTTCCTTTCAATAATTAGAGGTCCTGATGGCACGCTTCTATCAGACAGCAAGGGTAGGGCCACAAGTCATCTTAGCGGCCTTTTTTACAGGAATGTCAATTTTTTATCGCTTGGCATAAAGCCAGTGTACGTTTTTGATGGGAGGCCGCCATCCCTCAAGTCTGCAGAAATCGAGCGCAGAAAACAGATAAAAAAAGAGGCCACAATCAAATACGAAAAAGCAGTAGCGGAAAGAAACTTTGAAGATATGCGCAAATATGCACAACAGACGACCGTAATGCAGGATGGAATGGTAGATGATGCAAAATATTTGTTGGAACTTTTCGGCATACCGTACATACAAGCTCCATCAGAAGGAGAGGCTACTGCGGCGCACCTAACAAAGACGGATCTGGCATATGCCGCTGCAAGCCAGGACTATGACTCTATACTGTTTGGTGCAAAAAGACTGGTGAGAAACTTTACCAACAGTGGGAAAAGAAAGCTGCCAAACCGTAATACCTACATCGAGGTAGAACCTGAGATCATTGACACACAGAAAGTGCTCACAGAGCTTGATGTTACAAAAGAGCAGCTAGTAGACATTGGAATCTTGATTGGTACCGACTTTAACCCTGACGGATTTGAAAGAGTCGGCCCCAAGACTGCACTAAAATACATAAAAGAACATGGCAGGCTTGAAGATATACCACAGATTCAAGACCAGCTTGAGAAAATCGATTACAATCAGATAAGAAGGATCTTTTTGGAGCCAAAAGTAGCTGAGATATCAGAGATAAAATTCAACACCCCAAATTATTCAGAGATAACCAATTATCTTGCAGGCGAGAGGGATTTTTCAAAAGACAGAATAGAGTCGTCTTTGAGCAGGCTGCAGAAGGCAACACAGAAGCGAAGTTACACACTTGAGCAGTGGTTCAATTAAAGAAATATCTGAAAATAATCATAAAACAGGTGAGCGCTAACTAGTCAATAGTTAGATCTAGGTCCAAACTTTCTCCTTTTTTAACTCTGACCAAATCCGTTTTAGATGACTTGAAAATAATCGTATAAGGTAGGAAAACATGTGAAGATAAACAATTTTTCTGCATTTTGAACATGACAACAGATAATGCTCACTTTGAAATCATTGTATTTTCCAGTTAGAATCATGCGTAAAATTTTTTAACACATTTCCAAGAATCAATTTAAATGAAAATTCAGCTAATTGCAATAGTTGCGGTTGCGACACTTGTCGCATCAATAGTTCTTACAGGTGACGCTTTCGCGCAAAAATCACAAAAAAACGACCTAAAGGCCATTTCCGACAATTATAAAAAGGCAGTTCAGAAAGCGCAGGCCGACTTTCAGGCTGCAGTCAAAAAGGCAAACGCAGATGCAAAGACAGCCATAGCTAAAGGAATACCGATAAACGAGATAAACGAAAACTCCAAGAATGCAATCCAGAAGGCAAGGATGGACCTAAAGGCTGCGATTGCAAAAGCCCAAGAGGATGCAAAAGCAAGCCTCATGAAGGCAAAGGCAGCAATCGAGGCCCGTGCAAAATAATCTTATCCCATCTGTTTTTTTAGATCATCAAATGCCGCTTGCACTTCATTTACCGCGGCCCCGTCCTCAAGCGTGCTTACATCGCCAATCTTTTCATTGCTTGCGATTGCCTTGAGAAGACGTCTCATTATCTTGCCGCTTCTAGTTTTAGGCAGCTTTGACACAAAGTACAGCTGCTGCGGCGTTGCAATCGCCCCAATATCATCACGAACTGCCTTGATTATCTCGGCACGAAGCTCGTCAGTTACCTTGACTCCCTCCTTTGGAACTACAAATGCAATTATCACTTCGCCCTTTACAGCGTCTGGAACACCACATACTGCTGCCTCTGATATCGACCTGTGGGAGACAAGGCTGCTTTCAAGCTCGGCTGTGCCTATTCTGTGTCCTGCCACCTTGAGTACGTCATCGGCCCGACCAAGCAGCCAAAAGTAGCCGTCCGAATCCTTTATTGAATAATCGCCTGTATAATAGCAGTCTTTGTATTTTGACCAGTAAACGGTGCGATATTTTTCATCATCACCCCACAGACTCAGAAGCATTCCTGGCCACGGCTTTCTGATTATCAAGTATCCCTTGGTATCAGGCGGAACTTCAGAACCATTCTCATCAACAACTGCAATGTCAACGCCAGGTATTGCAAATGCTGCAGAGCCAGGTTTGAGCGGAATTGTCTCAAGTCCTGGAAGAGGAGATAACATCATTCCGCCTGTCTCAGTCTGCCACCACGTATCAATTATCGGACACCTGCTTTTGCCTATTGTTTTATAGTACCACTTCCAGACTTCAGGATTAATCGGCTCTCCCACCGTACCAAGAAGCCGAAGTGAGGAGAGATCATACGAATTCGGTATTGCATCTCCGAACTTCATGAACATTCTAAGCGCAGTAGGCGTTGTGTAAAATATTGTGACTCGATATCTTTGCAGTATATCCCACATTCGTGCAGGGGTGGGATAGTCCGGCGCACCTTCATACATTACCATTGTTGCGCCGCAGATAAGAGGCCCGTATGCGACATAGCTGTGACCAGTAACCCATCCTATGTCTGCAGTGCAAAAATAAATGTCGGATTCTTTTATATCAAATGCCCACCTGAATGTCGAGTTGATATGTGTCAGATATCCTCCAGTATCGTGTAACACTCCTTTTGGTTTGCCTGTGGTACCAGATGTGTACAGAATGTAAAGCGGATGCTCGCTTGGTAGCTGTTCGGCATCGCATTTGTCTGTAGCATTTTTTACAAAATCATCCCACATGATATCCTTGTTGCCCAGAGTTATTTGGTTGCCAGCCCTTTTCAAGACAACCACTTTTTCTACAAAATTAAGTCCGTCTATTGCGCTATCTACGGTATCCTTGAGCTTTACAATAGAGCCTCTTCTGTACCCGCCATCAGCAGTTATTATGACCTTTGATTTAGAGTCAACCACGCGATCCTTGATTGAAGATGCGCTAAACCCTGAAAATATTACTGTGTGGATTGCGCCTATTCTGGCACATGATAGCATCGCGACTATGAGCTCAGGCACCATAGGAAGATAGATTGTAACCCTGTCCCCTTTGCCCACACCGGCTGACTTTAGTGCGTTGGAGAACCGTTGTACATGGTCGTGAAGCTGCCCATACGTTATCACCTTTCTGTCCTCGTTTTCGCCTTCCCACAGTATGGCAATTTTCTGCCTGTTTTGGTGAACGTCAAGCGCGTTGTACGAGGCGTTGATTGTACCTCCCACAAACCACCTTGCAAACGGCGGATCCCATTGAAGTATTTTATTCCATTTTTTGAACCAGGTCAGTTTTTGGGCTTCTCGTGCCCAGAAAGCAACATAGTCTTCGGATGCCTCTTTTCTAACAGCAGTATTATTGTTCCCAAGACCGATTGTGAAAGTCTCAGAATGCACGATATGATTTGTGAGTAGTTATTTGTAAATGTTATAAAAATAGGATGTGGGCCTTCTCTATTGGGCTTCCATTTTGGCGAACCAGTCTGATCCGGCATCAGGTGTGCTGACACTATTCACAGCAGGAGCAGATTGCGCGACCGCGCCACGCCATGCTACCACTTCTTTATTTTGTACGGCCGAAGAAGAGGCTGCACTTGGCTGTGCGGTTACCGGTTCAGGAGCAGATGTCGTATCTGCAGTCTGCGGTGCACCCTGCGATGATGCGCTTGCAGTCTCAGGAGTCTTTGTTTCGTCCACATAGGAAGGCACTGATGGAGTCTCCACCTGTTGGCCTGCCGTCGTGTCAGTTACCAGATATGATACTGCTGAATGCTGTATCTGTTCTCTCTGATTTACCTGTACTTGGGCGCCATCAAGCGATATGTCTGCGATTCTTCTTTGGATGTTAAGGATTTCTGCCTTTTCGTGGTCAATGTGCTCCATTATCTCTCCCGTATGGGTCTTGATAAGATCGTACTTTGACTCTGTGATCTCATTACTCTTGAACTGCACCTTTGCATCAAACAATAGAACCTTTACGGATTTGAGCTGTTCATTGAGTGCTTCAAGTCTTGCCGACAATCTAGTCGAGATGTCTTTCTCGGCTTCTTCGAGCGATAGCAGCTTTGACTTGTACTTCTCATGTATGATTTCAGCATCTTCCCGCATTTCGTCATTTTCGGATACGATGTCGATTAGAGCTTTGAGTCTTCGAATGGTCAGTCCTTTTTCCCTGAGGAATCTCTGGGCATCGAGCCTCCATTTCGGTATATAGATTACGACATCGCCTTGAACAACCAGTTGTTCAAATGGGACCTGCTTTAGTCCTTCAAGACCACAGTCGATTCCCACGGTCTGTATGCTTCCGTCAATGTCAGTTATCGTTCCGATAACCTTGCCGACGGCCGTTCCATACATGTCCTTGACGTTCTTGCCGATAATCTCTATCTCGTCCTTGTTCATTGACAAGGACTCTGGCGTTTTATATAACCGGGAAAATGTTAACAAGCTTTCTAGTTTTGGTAAGAACAATTTAACAAAGTCAGGATTTTTCGCAATTTTAAAATCCGGTCTTGGTCAAAATCAACTCATGATAGACAAAAGCGGTCTGGACCAGATATTGCACTTTGTCTCAAAAAGGTGGATAGAGATTAGCAAAGATCCAAACAATGCGGCACTGAGAGATCTTCCAAGCAACTTTTGGATGAACTCGGTTGGAGGAAAGGCAGGCAATGGCCATTGGATGACGATGCTCCTATACACCGAAAATGAAAGCGACGCGAACGCGCTAAAAGAAGTGCTCCTAAGATGGCAGGCAAAAGGAAGATCAGCCACGCCGGATCTAATCCAGATCAAACGAAAATAGTTTAATTACAATCCTCCAATTCTTGATTTCATTGACAGAATTCACACCGTCCGAAAAAGAGATCCTGCTCAAACACTTTTCAAATGCGGATGATTCTGTCTTTGCCATAACCACCCCACGCCAGGTGGATCGCGGCGCTCTCATGTCCAGATACAGTAGGACGGACAAGAGCATGCGACGAATTTTTCTTGATGAATTTCTTGCAAATGAAAACCGTGGCGACGAATTTTATAACAAAGTACTAATCGAGTACGGCGATGATTCTGTAGCCGAGCTGGGCATCGCACAGATAGCCATTGAGGGAATCTCTAACATTGCGGTAAAAAAAATTGAAGACAGGAGAATAGGCCTATCATATCTTGAAAAATCATCGCGCTATGTCGCGTGGGATAAAAAAATTGATGGCAATTACAAGTTCTACAGGGAGCCAACCATAATGGAATCAAGATTTGCAGATATGTATCTGGAATGCTGTAATTTTGATTTTGACACATATGCAAAAAGCATAGAGCCCATGCTCAAATACATAAGAGAAAGAGATCCTATCGAAAATCTCAAATTCAAAGACATGCGTTCTGGAACGGAGATTCCGTTTTCCAAGCTTAGCGACTCGCAAGACATCAAGTCTGCAACGTTCATCTACAATGCAACTACCAAGGCAAAGGCGCTAGACATTTTGCGTGGTCTGCTTCCTGCCTCCACTATCACCAACGTCGGCATTACAGGGAACGGACGTGCCTTTGAATACCTACTGACAGTACTTTTTAGCTCCGAACTAAGGGAAGAAAGAGAGCTTGCAGCCAAGATAAAACACGAGCTTGATACCACAATCAAGTCATTTGTGCGCAGATCCGACGACAAGTACGGAAAAGCCATGCAAGAATACCTCAGGTCTGTGAACAAGTACACAAAGAACATGGCAAGAAGACATGCATCCACAGCAAGATCCCAAGGCGCGGTTGTAAGACTTGTCGACTATGAGGGCGAAAGCTCGGCCCAGAACAAGATAGTCGCTTCGCTTTTGTACGAGCCTCAGACAGTCTCTTACAGGTCCATATTATCAGATGTAAAAAAGATGAGTAAAAAGGAAAAGTCGAACATAATAGAAGGCATTGCCAAGCTTCGCACCAACAGAAGACATCGGCCACCACGCGCCTTTGAGATGACAGAATATACGTTCGATATAATAGGCAATTTTGGCATGTTCAGAGATCTGCACAGACATAGAGTGCTGACAATGCAAAGGCAGCTTCTCACAACAGATCACGGATTTGCAATGCCCGATGAGATAAGCCAGATCGGACTAGGTAAGGAATACAATGAGTGCATGCAGAATACAAAGCACGTATTTGAAAAGATGAGAGCAAAGTATCCGCAGGAAGCGCAGTACGTGGTCAACTTTGCATACAATTATCCGTTTCTAGTCAGGCTCAACCTCAGAGAGGCCTGCCATCTAATTGAGCTTAGAACTATACCGCAGGGGCACGCAGATTACCGCCAAGTCGCACAAAAGATGTTTCTTGCGATAAAAAAGAGGCATCCGACCCTGTCCAGGATAATCAGATTTGCAGATATGAACACATATGAGCTTGAAAGATTCGAGTCGGAAAAAAGAATAGAAGAGAAAAGAAAAACCACAAAATAGCAAGAATCCTATAATACTGCTTTGCACATACTGCATTGTGGACAAGATAAAAAAGACAGATGAGGAATGGAAAAACATCCTCACAGAAGAACAGTATAATGTATGCAGAAGGAAGGCTACAGAGGCACCGTTTAGCGGAACATACAATTATTGCAAGGAAAACGGCACATACAAGTGCGCCTGTTGCGGCAACAAGCTGTTCGGCTCAGAGGCAAAGTTTGATTCTGGCACGGGCTGGCCTAGCTTCTTTGAGCCCATAAGTGAGGACAGCATCAAGTACGAGACGGACTCTAGCTTTGGCATGCTACGCACGGAGGTCATGTGTGCAAAATGTGATGCTCATCTTGGCCATGTCTTTGAGGACGGTCCAGCTCCAACGTTTAGCAGGTTTTGCATAAACTCAGTTTCTTTAAACCTTGAAAAATCATAATGTGAAAACCATCATCATTAATAAGATAGCATCAAGCCAATTCATCTTGATTGGAAACCACAAAACATGCAGTATTACAGACCAGGAGGTGTGATGTTTGAGAATAATAATTTGCGGATTTGGCACCGTAGCCCAGAGCCTAGCAAAACTTCTTGTATCACGCATGGATGATCTGTATGCAAAGTATGGGATAAAGCCAAGAATAGTCGGGGCGTTTGACAGCAAAGGCGGAGTATCTGATCCGGCAGGGCTTGATGTAAACAGGCTTATTGAAGTCAAAAAGAAATTCGGGACCATAAGAAAGTATGACAAGTCAAAAAAGAACATGGTAGGCCTAGACATAATCAACAATGTAGATGCAGATGTTCTTGTAGAGACTACCGCAAGCAACTACCGAGATGCAGAACCGGGGATGTCTCATATAATATCGGCCATGAAGCGCAGGATGCATGTCATATCGGTCAACAAAGGACCTCTTGCACTTGCATTTCCATCACTGATGGAGCTTGCAACTTACAACCAGGTTCTTTTCAGGTTTAGCGGCACTGTGGGAGGCGGCACCCCGATACTTGACTATGCAAAAAACAGCTTGAGAGGCGAACAGATAACATCTTTTGCTGGAATACTCAACGGCACGACAAACTACATCCTAACAAATATGGCAAGGGGAATGAGTTTTGAGGCAGCGCTCAAGGATGCAAAATCAAAAGGGTATGTTGAGGCAGACGAATCACTAGACCTTGACGGTCTTGATGCTGCTGCAAAGCTGGTAATACTTGCAAACTGGATAATGGGCATGAAGGTAACCATGCCAGATATCAAAAGAACTGGAATACGAGGAGTTACCACAAAGGACATCAAGGCGGCAGCAAAGAAAAAATGCGCAGTCAAGCTAATCGCATCTTGCAACAAGGAGTTGATTGTAGCCCCAAGGGAGGTTCCCGTTGATGATCCGCTGTGCGTCAACGGAACGCTAAATGCAATATCGTTCACATCAGAGCATTCAGGTACGCAGACCATAATAGGTAGAGGAGCTGGTGGCACAGAGACTGCAAGCTCAATACTCAGAGATCTTTTGGATATCCGCAAGGAGATATCAAGGGATTGAAATCAAATCTGATCTCCAAAACAGACACTGCAAACGTGTTAAGAGAGATATCCTCGCAGTGGAAAGTCGAGCTACCAAAAATAAAAAACTTGAAAATCTATGAAATTGACGAGAACTCACAGATACTGGTAGGTGAGGGCATTACCGCAATAAAGATGGGTCAATCATATCTGCCGTTTTTGAGCGATGTTAAAATTCTCCAGATGTTTCCGAGTGTAACAGTAGATATGGGCGCAGTCAAGTTCATGTGCGATGGGGCAAATGTGATGAGGCCCGGAATTAGAAGTTTTACAGAATTTGAGAAGGGCAGTATTGTGTGCGTAGTAGAAGAATCGCAAAAAAAATTCCTTGCAGTAGGCAGGGCACTTGTCTCAAGTCAGGAAATGGCCGCAATGAACAAGGGTGTAGTTGTAGAAAACCTCCATTACATCTCAGACAGATTCTGGGAAATCAAAAAGTCGCTAAAAGACTAACATACGTGAATCTGGTATTTTTCCAGTAAAACTCTTTATCTTGTCAGGATTAAACAGATTTAGATTATAGCTGGGATCTTTAATTCCTCTAGCGGATGGGTGTGATTTGAACACAGATATTTACAATATCTTCACAGCTTTGATCTGCTCGTGACTGGGTATGATCTGGTACAAGCTTTTCTAGTAAATTACGAAGAGGTTTTCGTGAGTGAGGAAAAGATTCAAAGAGCTTTTCTTATAAATCCAATAATAAAAAATTGTTATACTAAATCACAGATAGAACCAATCATGGGAAAAACCAAACATGTTGAATATCATAAAGATGGTTCAATCTTAGCAAAAGGCAATAAAATCAATGGAGTTCTTGTGAGATATTTGGAATGGTTCAGAAAAGATGGAAAGAAGATACGTTCTGGGCGTTTTAAAAATGGAGAAAAATCTGGAGAATGGATTACCTATGATAAAAATGGTAAGCCATACAAACTACTCTAATAAAAGAATGAAAAATTGAAGTTTTAGCGTTTAAAAATTTCCAACAAAATCAAGTCGTACAGCTTGCCTAGATACCGTCTGTTTTGATGCCTACGTGGGATTCTATTTTTAGAGTTTTTCTGTAAACTCTTTTGTGCCTTCTTTTGTAATTACAAGCACATCTATTCCGTCTCCACTAAAAGAATCTCGCATTGTTGCTGCACGAATTGATTTTATTGCAAGGTCTGTTGCCTCTTTTTCTTTCATTCCCGGCTTGTATTGCTGATCAAGCACACCAAGTGCCATTTCTGCGCCGGTTCCGACTGCGGCGTATTCATCTGGAAGGACTGAGCCGAGTGGATCCAGAGTGTAAATTGCAGGTTTGTCAACCACACCACCTACTATCACCTGTGTCAGCAGTGGAAAGAATCTTCTCTCATACATCAGATTTGACATCATCTTTGCAATCGAATTTGGCGGGATGTCTCTTTTTAGTTCCATCTTCCTTATCTTTGCAAGTGCCTTTATCTGGAGAACGAGTATTTGCATGTCTGCGACAAGACCGGCTATTGCCGTGCCCACCTGATCTGTTAGCGAGAACGTCTTTTTCGTAGTTTTGCTTACAAGAAAGTTTCCATAAGCTATTCTTTTCTCACTTGCAAACACTACACCGTTATCAAATGTTATTCCCACGGCTGTTGCACCTGGCATGTACATTGACATAATCTGACGTGCTTTGGATGCACATTAAAGCCTTTTCTACAAAAACAGCCTTAGTTGGCCTGTTTTGAGAAATTATCAATTATCAGGCACATGCATTTTGTGGTCTTCTTTAGAAGATCAAGTCTTGCATACTCGTTGGGAGAGTGAATTCTGGAAAAGACATGGGTAGAGCCGATCGACACACATGGCGCGCGCAAGACGCTTGCAAACGAGTGCATCGGCCCTGTTCCAGCATTTGATACGTTGACGACGTAGTTGCCAAAAGAGTCCTTTGCTGCATCTCTGACGCATGAGACGAACGGGTCTGTCGGATTGGTTCTTGACGCAGCCTCCCCATGATACCTCTTTATTTTGATGTCTGAAAACCCATTTCTTCTCAGATGGGATTTTAGTCGTGCGAACTGTTTTTTCGGATCCATTCTTGGAACGAGTCTAAAATCTATCTTTACCGTTGCCGATGCCGGCAGGACGGTCTTGGCTCCCTGCATAGTATACCCTGAGATCATCCCAGCTATGTTGCATGTCGGATCACCTGCAAGTGCTTTTTTTACCTCAATACCTCTTTTGCCTGCCACAAATTCGCGCACACCATATTCTGATTTGAACGCCCTCTCATCGAATGGCTCTTTTTGCAGCAATGCCAAGTCTTCTTTGCTAAACGGCTCGACCTCGTCGTACCAATTCCTTATCAATATCTTTCCACTGGGATCGCGAAGTGTATCAAGGGCCTCTATCAGGCGCCACGCAGGATTTTTTATTATCACTGCAAGACTCGAATGGGCATCTCGCACTGCTTCCTTTACCGACATTTCCACATACAGCAAGCCTTTCATTCCAAGGCCGATTATCGGTCTATTCTTGGAATCAACATATCCGAACTCCCAGATTACTGCATCGCATGCGAATTTTTTCCGATATTTTTTAAGGTATGATTCTATGTGCGCACTTCCAATTTCTTCTTCTCCTTCTATGACGAATTTGATATTGCATGGGACATCACCATGAACTTTTAGAAAGGATTCGACTGCCTTGATTCGTGTTATCAGCTCGCCCTTATCGTCGGCAGAGCCACGTCCAAAGATTTTGTTTCCCTTGACCTTTCCGCTGAACGGCTCGTCATCCCACAGCTCAAAAGGCTCCGCCGGCTGCACATCATAATGGTTGTAAAACAGGAGCGTTTTTGTCGGGTTTTTCTTTGAGCGCACCTCGCCGAACACTAGTGGTGTGGCATTACTAATTTTGAGTATTTGCGTCCTGATTCCGGATTTTCTCATTATTTTGCTGACAAGTCTGGCACATTCTTCAATTCCTTGGTTTTTTGCAGATACGCTTGGCTGTCGTATCAGTTTTTGAAGATCGGAAACAAGATTGGAAAAATCACTATCAACTTGTCTGAGAACTCGTCTCATCAAATCACTCTGTCAAATAATTTCATTACTGCCGGAATAGCGTCGATCAGATCAGTTGCCACTATGTGCAGTCCGTTCTTTCTTTGACTGGTCTTTCCGGCAAGGCCGTTTACAAACGATGCAGCCGCAGAGGACTCTAGCAGGTTGTGATTTTTTGCAAGAAGTCCTGCAACAAGGCCAGATAGTACGTCACCAGTGCCACCAACTGTCATTGATGCAAGATTTTTCGGGTTGAGAAACGTTCTCTGTCCGTCAGTTATTACGTCGGTGCTGCCCTTCAAAAGTATCACCACAGAGTTCTCCTTTGCAGCTTTTTCCACCATTTTTACTCTCGGAGTGGTGGCTGCAGGCGGCATTTCACCGAACATTCTTTTGAACTCACCGGCGTGCGGGGTCAGAACTACTTTTTTGCCGGACACTGACGGAAGTATGTATTTGACTAGTGCGCTTGCATCAAGTGAAAGCATTACGTTCTGAGAAGAAAGCGATGTAACTATGTTTTTGAGCCCCTCTTCATCTGCAATAGAAAGTCCCATGCCGATTGTTGCAGAATCAAGGTCTGGTGGAAGCTGGCCAAGTAGTTTGTTTGCAGAACCTCTTGTAAGTTTGTAGTCAACCATCGGAATTACAATAAGATTTGGCGAGATTGCCCTGACTGATTCTGATATTACTTTGGGCACGCATGTATATACGAGATCCGTGCCAGATCTTAGAGCTGCAAGCGACGATAAGACTGGTGCACCATGATACATGTAACTTCCTCCTATCACTGCGACCTTGCCATTGTCTCCTTTGCGCGAATCACGTTTTCTTGGCGGAATGAACTTTTTTACACTTGATGCTTGAAGCCGCTGTGCCAACAAACTACGTAAATTGTATGACGATAAATCTTCTTCTATTTGCTCTGTTGTTTGTTTTCTGATTCGATCATCTGTCGTATTGTATCTAGGACTTCCTTTGATCTTGCCTCCACCTGCTGGGCAAGCCAATCCCTCTCAAGCCTGAGTTGCTCTTCGGAGCTTTGCAGTTTCAGTAATGCTGTCTGCAGTTGCTTGTTGAGCTCATCTGAACGCGACTTTTCTGCAGCTATCTGCCTGTTTGCAGTCTCAAGTTGAGACACTTTTTCGTTTAATTCTGCATTAAGCTTTTGCAACATTGATTCTTTCCATTTGTCTTCCTGTTCTTTGCGCTCAAATTCGCGCACCTTATCGTTGAGCAGGTAAGAAAGCTCCTCAAGAAGTTTCTCTCTTTTGACAGACTTTATCTTGCCAATCTCGTCTGCGAAGCTTATCTTCTGAAGGTCTTCTTTTGTTATGTAATGTTCCGGGTGTAGCGTTCCGAAGCTGTTCACGTTCTTGCGTGCCTTGTTTAGCTCAGATATCGTGTATTTTTCCGGTTTTTTAGATTTGGCTAGCAAGTCTAGGTCGGTTTTTTTGCACTTAAATTGACTATTAGATTATGTTTGTGCGTCGCATACAAACACCGCGTAGTTATTTTTTCTCCTTCCTGTCAAAGAACGCCTTTCTTGCATATGCAAGGTATGTGGTGTGTCCTATGCCGTAAAATGAGTGCCTTGTCTTGCCTTCACGTGCATCTATTGTTCGTAGGATGTGCTCGCTGCATTCAATATCAGTAAACTCGTTTTCTATCAGAGCAATCGTCAGCTTTTCAAGCTGATTCATCGTAGGACAGATTGAGACAACAGCTCCGCTGCCTTTTAGCATTTTGCGCACCTGTGGAATGACTGTCCATGGATCCCCAAGGTCAATTATTGCCATGTCCGCCTCCGTAACTGGCATTTTTTTTGCTTCCTTGATGTTCAGATTTTCCATCGTCACGTACTTTATCATGCCTGCCCTTGTGATGTTTTTTTCCGCAATCTGCATGAATTTTGGTTCTACGTCAAATGTGTACACGTGACCACGCGGCTTTACTATGCTTGCAAGAAACGTAGTTAGCGCACCACTACCAGTTCCAATCTCTACTATCTTCTGCCCACTCTGTACTCCTGCCCTTGCAGCAATGTATCCAAGATCCTTTGGGTATACTATTTGTGTGCCGTGTTGGCTCTTCATTACAAAATCATGTATTGTCGGTTCCAGAAGATAGACGTACTTATCCTTGTTTGTACGGATTCTGGAGCCATATTCTTTGCCTATTGCGTCGCTGTGTTTTATCACTCCTACATGGGTATGAAGTGATTGGTCCTTTGATATCTTATTCAACCACTTTTTGGAGTCATTATAGAAAAACAGAACGTAAGAGTTGTTTTTTATCTTGGTCATGACTTTGCACTAGATTTTTTGGATAATAACCTAGCGAATTCTAGAAAGTCTTTGCTTTCTGTATCTTCCTTAGTGCCTCAAGATAATCACGGATTTGGGCGTGGGTTGGGTTCAAGTCGCGTAGATTTTGTATGTTGACGTTCAGCTTTGCAAGCTCATCATATATCGTCTTGTCTTCTATGGTATCAATTAGATCCTGCAGACTGAATGGCTTTTGGAGCAGTTCCACTATCTGTTTGAGATTCTGGATGGAATCTATGAGAGTTTCTTGCACGTATGCAGATGCAAATATTATCCTCTGGGATTTGTTCATTTCCAATATCTTTTTTGCAGCATCAAGGCCGTTCATCTTTGGCATAGAATAGTCAAGGACAACTGCATCAAATACATGATCTGGAGAACGTGCAAATTCTTCCTCGTATTTGGCAACACATGATTGGCCGTCACTTGTAGTCACAACCGTATGATTTCTGTCAGTTAGGACTGTACTATACTGCGATAGTAGGTCCGGCTCATCGTCGGCTATCAGGATCTTCATTGTTCTTATCAATTGCTGTGTCATTTATAGTGTTTTTTGCTTATGGCGTTAACGCCAGTGTTCCCTTGTGTACCTTGTGAATGATGTCTATTACGCTATCAATCTCGTACGGCTTGTAGATTACAGCGGAAGCGTCAAGTGCCTTTAATCTTTTTTCCGTATCGTATGTAAGATCGGCAGTAACCATTATTACTTTGGCGTCAGGGTTTATTTTCTTGATATTCTCTATTCCGTAAAAGCCATCATACTCGGGCATCATAACATCAAGTAGCGCTATGTCTGGCCTCAATTTCTCGTACAATTCAACTGCAGTCTTGCCGTTGTAGCCTCTACCAACGACAGTTATATCTTTGATTTCAAGATACTCGCAGAATACTTCAACTGTGTCTACATCATCATCAATTACTATTACTTTGACCAAACTGTTCACCATCTTTCAGAATAACCCAGCATGTTTTATGATACCACCTTGCATCGAAAAGTACGGTTCCTGGCATTATTTCCACTACATTCCTGCATACATCACACAATATCGTTGGCATAATCTTCTCAAGACACTCCATATCAGACATTGACTCTTATGGTAAAGTAATATTATCCGCTAGTCTGTTTATTTTAAACAAACATCTTGCTACATCCGCTGCGGCACTGATATTCCCAATAAGTCAAGAGCCTTTTGAAGACAAGATTTGAATGCGGCAAGAAGGCACAGTCTTGCATTAAGAAGGGCTCCATCATCACTGTCAAGGACCCGCACGTGTTCGTAAAATGCGTTGAATTCAACCGCAAGAGAATAGCAGTATCTTGCAATCACCTTGGGTGAGAGGTTGTTTGCAGCATCCCTGATATTTAATGAGAATTTGCCTATTGCTCTGATAAGACTTAGCTCATATTCGCTTGCAAGCAAGTCGTATGAGGCCTCAAAGTTAGGAACAGTTGCGGCCTTTTCCAGTATTCTTGTAGCCCGCACGTAAGAATATTGTATATATGAAGCGGTGTCACCTTCTAAACTTAATGATTTTGTGAGATCAAATGTGATTATCTTATCAAGATCCTGTTTTATCATCTCGTACCGAATTGTTCCAACTGCAATCTTTTCTGCAATTTCAGCTAGTATCTCGGCAGTAAAGTCAGGATTGCGCTTTTTTGTTTCCTCGATTGTTTTTTGCTCAAGCATGTCAAGTACAGAATCAGCGTTAACATAGAGTCCTTTCCTGCCAGACATCTGGGCATTCTTGCCTCCAGTATCGATTCCAAGCACTTTTGCAGTGTCAGAGCTTAGTGTGACGGATTCATAGCCAAGGTGCAAATATGATTTACTCCCGGAAAAGTCAGCTACAAGCTTTGTTATTATGTTCTGCAGTCTTGCCTGTCTTGAGTCTATTACAGTGATTACATTGTCAGCAGAAAAGTTTTGTTTAGGCAGATCACTAGGTTCAAGTGTTGTCTGCCAGAGTAGGCGGCCGTCGTGCTGTACTGCATATTTTTTGTAGTTGAACGGATCGTCGACTAGACCAAGCTTCCATGCAGCGTACGGTATGTCTTTTGCAATGTATGTCGCAGTGCCGTTACTTCGCACCAGAACCTTATCGTCTTCACCTTCAGCTGGTATAACCCAGCATCCAGCGTTTTTACCTTCCTGCTCAAATTTTATCTTCCCAAGTTCCTTTAGTTTCTCAAATATCTCAGACCATAACTGTGAGCGAACGATCTCGGATTCAAAATTAAGGCAATCATATGAAACGCCAAGCCGCCAGCATGTTTTTAGCTGCTCTGCTAGCACGCGAGCAGTTATTGTCTTTGCAAACTTGGCAATCTCAGAATGCCCATCCTCAATTTCTTTGAGTATTTTGTTGCGAATGTCTTGGAGTTCCGGCTCGCTTGTATACCTTTCTGTAGTCTTTACATATACGACATCGCCGCAATACTGATCAAATTTTTGCCCACTATCCGGCATTTGTGAAAATCCAAGTCGTGTGAATCCCACAAGGATGTCTGCCACCTGAAGGCCAGAGTCATCTACATAGTTGAGCACACTCACATCATAGTTCGCACTTTTGAGTATTCTTGCAACAGTATCCCCAATCACCACGTTTCTTACATGTCCTATGTGAAGTGCTTTGTTTGGGTTAACACTGGTATGCTCCACTACAATCTTTGCGCCCTTGCCAAGATCCACCTTGCCAAAGATGGGCTCTTGGGTCCCTTTTAGTATAATAGATGACAATAAGCTGTTGTTTGCAAAAAAATTCAAGTAACCTGATGAATGTGCCTCTACTCTTAAGACAAGTCTGCCAACAAATGCAGCATAGTGTTCTGCCAAGTCCTTTGCCACATCATATGGTTTTTTCTTGAGGTGTTTTGCAGCAAGAAATGCGATGTTGCATGTAACATCTCCATACCCTTCTTTGGCAGGCTCTAGGGTGTAGTTTGTCTGAGGTATGCCAAGTTTGGCAGTAATCTTGGTAAGATTGCCATTTATTTCATCAAGCAATACTTGTATGCTCATGATTATGACTCCGAAAGTGTTGGGGCAATTTTGTTTAACGCCTCCACGACACCATCGCCTGCATGTGACTCGACGTGCATGCTGGCGGCAGATTTTACTGTGTGATGCGCATTTCCAACCGCGATGCTCAAACCACTCAACTTAAAGAGTGGGACGTCAGTTGCGCTATCACCTATTGCGATCACATCTTCGCGTCGTATTCCCATTTTATTCATCACATGTTCAAATCCTGTTGCCTTGTTAATACCAGTCGAGTTGATATGTATTGCATACTGGCTGTCCGAGAGCACCACTCCCATTTTGCGCGCGTTTACTATTTTGACGGCATCGTCAACATCAAATGTCCTCTCAAGTACGACTTCGGTCATCCTTGGAAACACCGGCTTTTCAACCACGTTTATCTCAGAGCGTATGGCGTGTAGAGCTTCAATGCATGTTTCTTTGTTACCAAGCATGATGTGTTCGTTTGCCCCATATGTAATGCACCCGCCATTTTCCCCCACCGCAATAGTGTTCAGACCACCGAACACTGAAAGCAGATAACCTTCCACTGAAGAACGGCCGGAAACTAGTATGACATTGTGACCAAGCTTTTTCATGTATCGTAATGCGTTTAGTGCACCAAGGTGTATTCTGCCCCCGCCATTTTCAGTTATTGTTCCGTCAATATCAACTGCAAACGTTCTTCGACGCATGCTGTTGTCTTTGTAGACCTAGATAATAATCAATCAAGGAGGATTTTTATTTAGAAAATCAATTCCATGTTCAAGGATGGGAATTCCTGAAAAGATAAAGGCAATACAAGATGAAATACACAAAACGCAAATCAACAAAGCTACAGAGCATCACATAGGTCTGCTTAAGGCAAAGATTGCCAAGCTTAGAAGAGAGCAGGAAACGCGCCAAGCAAAAAAATCAGGAGTCTCTTCAGACGGTTTTGATGTAAGAAGGAGTGGTGATGCCACAGTGGTGTTCATCGGACTACCAAGTGTGGGCAAGTCAACCTTGCTGAACAAGCTTACCGGTTCGAAGTCAACGGTAGGCGCATACCAGTTTACCACGGTCACGGTGGTTCCGGGCATGCTGGACTACAGAGGTGCGAGAATTCAAGTTCTTGACTTGCCAGGCATTATCGAGGGTGCGTCTCAGGGAAAGGGACTTGGAAAGAGGATTCTCTCAGTTGCAAGGAGTGCAGATTTGGTAGTGCTAGTCCTAGACGTGTTTCAGCCATACCATGAAGAGGTACTAAGAACGGAACTTGGCAATATAGGAATAAGGTTAGACCAAAAGCCTCCAGACATTGTAATAGAAAAGGCTGCGATAGGAGGAATCTCCATAGCACAGCAGGTAAAGCTTACATCACTTTCTGAGAAGACCATAAAAGAGATTTTGCACATATATGGCATAACTAGCGCAAGAGTACTCATTCGTGAGGATATAACATCAGAACAGCTTGTTGACCATCTTACGGGGGATAAAAAATATGCAAGTTCGCTGACAGTCCTCAATAAAATCGACTTGGTAGATGAGAGATTCGTAAAAGAAGTCAAAAGCAAAGTAAAGTCCGAGGTGATTCCCGTTTCAGCAGATGGCGGAGTCAACATAGAGTTGCTAAAAGACAAAATCTACGACAAACTGGACTTTATCAGAATATACATGAGACCGAAGGGAGGAGAAACAGACTACAAGGAACCCCTGATTATCAGAAGAAATTCTACCATTGAGGATGTCTGCAACAAGCTGCACCGAAATCTCAAGAAAGAGTTTCGTTACGGTCTTGTTTGGGGCAAGAGTGTAAAGTTTGGCGGACAAAGAGTAGGCATCCAACACGTACTGCAGGATGAAGACGTACTCACAATAATCAAAACGAGGTGAATTACAAAATATGGATCATGAAAAAGAGGATCGATGGTGCAAATTTTGTATGATGAAAACGACACAACAGATAGTTTTCATTCCTCAGAATGCAACATACAAACGCAGACGGCAATACAAGTGCACAATTTGTAATCATACAAGCTGGTTGCAAGGAAAAAGACCGTCAGCTGAAAGTGTTTACTGAGATTTTTGCGATCAAAAATTTTTGAAATCGTTTACAAATTGTAATCAAATTGTGTAATTTTGTTTAGTTTAGCTATAGAAAAACAAGTAGAAGTTAACGTTGGTAATGGCTACTAAACGAAAATCAAAAGCTAAACGCAAAGCACCACGAAAAGCAGCGAAGAAGACAGCAGCTCGAAAGGCACCACGAAAAGCAGCGAAGCGCAAAGCTACAAAGAAGAAAGCTACAAAGAAACGACGTTAAACGCGTCGAACACTCGTCAATTTTATTGACGTTTTTTTATTATTTTTAGAGTTCGTTTCTAGCTGAACATTTGGCTTGGCGGAGGCGGTTGTTTGTCTTTAAGATTTTTCTCCACTGAGAATTTTCTGTCGCTTGGAATTATTGTCAGCTTCACCGATGTATTTATCGCATAATGCGGTGTGCCATCAGGATTTTTGTGATTCGTTGCAATACCAACGCGGTCCAGATCAACTTTGACTTTCACTATCGTACCGTCCTCTAATTTGAATGAGACAAAATCGGCCCCTACTCGTTCATAGTCGAGCATTTTGAATTCAATTTTGTTTTTTGGATCGCTCAAGTACCTCGCCCAGACTTAGTATAGATAGCTCATCAGCTTTATCTGTTCTTCAGTTGTTATGATGTTCTTATTTGTAAGAATCTCCAACATCTCTCTGAATAGTGCCTTTTGTTCGTCTGACATTCCTGCGGCTCCTGCAGGACCAGGCGTACCAGGTGGACCTCTAGGACCTTTGTCGCCGGGCGGGCCTTGCGGACCTTGTGGGCCTTTCTCTCCAGGTGGGCCCCTAGGACCCTGTGGGCCTCGTTCGCCTTGTGGGCCTTGTATCCCTTGCGGACCTTGTGGGCCTTTCTCTCCTGGGAGACCTTGTGGACCAGGTTCACCTTGTGGGCCTTGCGGACCGGGAACGCCTTTGTCGCCGGGCGGGCCTTGCGGACCAGTAAGTCCCTTCTCGCCGGGCGGGCCTTGCGGACCACGCGGACCGCGTTCTCCTTGCGGACCGGGAACGCCTGTCAATCCCTTCTCGCCGGGCGGGCCTTGCGGACCTTGTGGACCTTTGTCGCCAACCTCTCCAGCGGGTCCTCTTGGACCTTTCTCGCCTATAGGACCGGGCGGGCCTTGCGGACCCTTATCACCAGTGGGTCCCTGTGGCCCCCTTGGACCCCTCTCACCTATAGGACCTTGAATTCCTTTGTCGCCTTGCGGACCGGGAGGGCCGGTAGGTCCCTTATCACCAGGCGGACCAATTGGGCCTGTTACTCCTTTGTCGCCTTTGTCGCCTGGCGGACCGAGTGGACCTTTGTCGCCTTGCGGACCAATTGGGCCTGTTACTCCTTTGTCGCCTTGCGGACCGAGTGGACCTTTGTCGCCTTTGTCGCCTGGCGGTCCTGTCGGACCTTTGTCGCCTTTGTCGCCTTTATCACCAGTTAATCCTTTTTCTCCCTTGTCTCCCTGCGGGCCAGGAGGGCCTTTGTCGCCTTTGTCGCCTTTATCACCAGTTAATCCTTTTTCTCCCTTGTCGCCTTTGTCGCCGGGCGGGCCTGTGATACCTCTATCGCCCCTATCGCCTGGCGGTCCTGTCGGGCCTTTGTCGCCTTTATCACCCGGTGGTCCTGGTGGACCCTGTGGTCCCTTGTCGCCTTTGTCGCCTGGCGGTCCTGTCGGGCCTTTGTCGCCTTTGTCGCCTGGCGGGCCTGTCGGGCCTTTGTCGCCTGGCGGGCCGCGGGGGCCAGGGGGACCGCGTTCACCTCTTGCTGAAATGAATCGATCTTCTTGCATAGGTGCTGGAGTCTCTTCCATAGTCTCCCTTGTCCTTTTTTGTCGTACAGGCGGTGCAGCCTCCTCATGATGGCCACCCCCCAGAGAAACTTCAAAAACAGAATGAAGTGATGAGAACTGATCTCTTACCACAACCCAGATCGACGGTAAATCAAAAATCGATTCCGGGAGTGGGTTGGTGTTGCTACCTAACACCTGTGTGAATTTGTTATCTTTTACGTGTAAATGAAATCCATCCTGCCACAAAGAACTGAATCTTTTCTCGATAATCTCTTCCGTTGTGGGCTTGATATCGCATAGTATGATTTGAACTTCGTATACGCCTGCCTGCTTGAATGGTGCTGTGCCTGAAACCTCTAGTTTTTTCATATCGCTAGGCAATATACAACTTGTAATGTGCATGTATTTTTGTATTTTCCATCATTGTTCTCCTTCCAACGCACAGGAATAGTATTTATCCAAAAGACGCCGCAAAGCTCCTAAATGAAGGATCAGGAAAAAAACCTGCCAAAGAAGGTAGACGAGGGTGAGACCAGCCTAGTCAAGGCAGACTACCAGAAAAATAAGCTGATTAAAAAAGGCATCCACCTGATGGCAGACGAAAAGCTTGAGGAGGCAGTAAGGGTCTTTGACCAAGTCCTCAGATTTGATCCTGGTAACGTCGAGGCGTTGCTAAAGCTAGGTTATTCCAAGTTTCACCTTGATGATTATTCCGGTGCCCTAGCCGCATACGATAAAGTGCTAGACATAGATGTTGCCAATGCAGAGGCATGGAACCTCAAGTCGCTCGTGCACTACCAGCAAAAAAACTACGCAAAGGCACTGGACTGTGTTGAAAAAGCAATAGAATCAGATCCCACATTTGGGATGGCCTGGTACAACAAGGCTTGCTATCTATCATTACTGAACGAAGTTCCTGCATCATTAGAGTCGTTGAGGCGCTCAATTGAGATCGATGTCAAAAACGCCAAACGCGCAGTCAAGGACAAGGACTTTACAAACGTCAGAATCGAGGAAGGCTTCAAGAGAATAGTCGAGGTAGTGGTACTTGAATCTATAAGACAGGGGTATCATACCATAGGTGCAATAGTCTGGACCACGTTCATCAGTAAAGCAGATGCAGAACATGCACTTCAGAAACTTCTTGAAAAAGGTCTCATTGTGAGAAACGAAAAAAGACAAGGCCTCAACAAAATTGACACTTATGACATAGAGCCAGAGCTTGCAAACAAGGTAGGAGTCGAAAGGAGGAGTCTGCTTGGCACCACCAAAAAGCTTCCAGGAGTAATCAAAGGACTCAAAGAGATCAGTGACGCAATACAGACAACCAAAATCGCCATAGAGGAAGAAAACATAGAAAAAATTATTTCTAATTTTGACGACTTTATAGAACCTAACAAGCTTGGTGGTATGATGATAGAGCAATTTCTCGAAGAGCACCGTGAGATAAGATTGTTGAAAGTAAGACTTGAAGAAAAAGGTGCAGATTATCTAAGTGAGAATAAGGGTAAGATTCTCGAGCTGTTCGACAATTTGGAAGCTACGATAACAAAAAAAATCAGAGGCTAGCTATTCGGCCGAAAGATCCCAATAGTTTGCATTTTCCTGTTTTACTATTGGTTTGTTAAGTCCTTTCCATTCCTTAAATGAGCGTACATACAAGCGCACGTTTGGATAATCGGTCGACTTTAATGCATAATATGCAAGCCCCGAAAGCGTTCCAACACTACCACAGTATGTTATAATTTCCGAGTCTTCTGAAACGCCTCTGTTTTGCAGTATTCTTTTCAGCTCATTTCTTGGCCTAAGTATTTTTTCATCCGAAGCAAGAGTTCTGTATGGGATGTTGATTGCTCCGGGAATGTGCTGCTCAAGATAGTTGAGCCTTTCTCTGTTGTCAAGCACGATGACGTTCTTTTCATCCTTTTTCCTCTCAAGATAATCAGCCGTTGCAAGAATTTCAGGCCTTAGCTTTATTGAATGCTGTTTTGTTCCAAATGAGACCTCGTTCGAGTCAGTTTCAAGTCCGATTGACTTCCAGTTACTGTACGTCATATCAAGTAGCGAGACATCAGAGTGTCCCAGATATTCAAGTGTCCATGCCACACGTGATGCCAATGCGCCAAATGTGTCATCATATACTACAACGGGTGTCTCATCATCTATTCCCATTGACTGGGCCATCTTCAAGACGCGTTCTGGGCTGTCGTCTGCAAGCAGCTCTGCAAGAGGCAAGTTAACTGATTTTGGTATGTGATCCTTTTGATAGTCTTCTTTTCTTCTAACATCAATCACTCGCACGCTGTTATCACGCAGCTCAGAGCGCAGCGTATCTGCGTCAATTGTGGTTTTAACTGATCTTTGCTTGCTCAAGCTGCGCATTCGCCCTTGCCGGTTCTTGTGTGATAGCTAGAATCACTTCCATAATCTGCATAGAAATCCTTGTCGCTCTCAATTGGCGGTGCCGCAGTAAATGGCAAGAGAATTTTTTTAATATCATCTACTGACTTTAGCTTCGAGTCACTTTGTCCTGTCACTATCTTGTGAACCCAAGACTTTAGTGTCTCGCCTTCTCTCTTGTCGGTCTTGAAAGTCTCTATTATTTTCAGAATTGCCGGAATCACCCTTTTGGCAGGAATCCGCAGTACGTTTGTTCCAAGCATCGTGTATTCATCAGACCTGCCTCCCAACGACAGCTGGTATACAGGATACATGTCCTTGCCGTTTCTGCCGCCTCCACCAAAGAACCCTATTGTGGCAATCTCGTGCTGTCCGCATGAGTTTGGGCATCCGCTTATTTTGATTGTAGAGTCACGTAGATCGTCGTCCTCGTCAAGTCGCATCTCGATGAACTTTCTTTGTATTTCCTTGGCTAAGCGGTGCGAGTTCGTGAGTGCAAGATTGCACGATGTTGTGCCAGAGCACCCTATTGGATGAACCATTGTAAGCGCTCCGGGATTTGCAAGGCCTACTTCCAGCAGTCTGGAGTAAAGTAGCCGCAAATCTGATTCCTGTACCCATCTTATTATCACATCTTGAACGAATCCAGTCCTTGCGCATCCTTCAGCTGAGAACTCTCGCGAAATATCGGCTAACGCCCTTAACTGGCTTGCAGTGATATCGCCTGCTTCAAGTGTTACTGCGACACAATAGTAACCGTCCTGTTTTTGCTTGTACGTGTTACTCTTTTTCCATCTTGAAAATCCGTCTGGGACTGATTTGCCATCAGAGCCGCTGATCCTAACTGGCGATAGTAGCTTTTGCGGTGTAGTGTCAACATTGAGTCGTACTATAACTGACTGTGTGGCACGCACTATGGCCCTTTCCTTTAACACCAGATTTTTGAATTGTTCCCAACCTATTTGATCTACAAGATATCTCATTCTATTGCGCGCTGTGTTTTTCCTGTCGCCCAATCTGTCAAATATTCTGAGTGTGGCAATCGATGTGTACAGTAGATCTTCTTCCGGTGTAAAGTCTTCGAGCTGGTGACCTACAAACGATTTGTTTCCAAGGCCGCCGCCAAGAAATACCTTGAATCCGCGTTGCTCCTTGCCATCAATGATTCTTATTTGTGGAATCAGGCCTACGTCGGTCATCCTGACCATTCCGTGATTCTCACAACACGTAAAGTTAAACTTGAATTTTCTTGGCAGTGCTTGGTTTAGCGGATTCCTAAGGAGGAATTTTGCTGTAGCCATAGCATATGGAGTTGCGTCAAACTGCTCTTCGTTGCAAGTTCCGGCAAGCGGACTACACATGACATTGCGTACTGTGTTTCCACATGCCTCCCTTGATGTCAGGCCCACCTCGGCAAGCCCTGCCATGATTTCCGATACGTCCTCAAGTACGACCCAGTGTAGCTGAAAGTTTTGCCTCGTAGAGACATGTGCGCTTCCAATTGAGAAAGCTTCGCTAAGACTTGCAATTTTCTCTAGCTGTCTAGGATATATCTCGCCTGCTGGAATCTTTATTCTGACCATCGCATAATCATCAGTCATCCTGGTGCCATACGCACCGTGCTGTAGCCTGAATCTCCTGAACGAGTCAGAGTCAATTTTTCCCTGTCGGTACAGTTTGACAGTTTTTGCAAAATGCTCTGCTTCCTCAGCTCTTGCCCAGTTGATTTTAGGCGTCCTAGAATCCCTTTGTTTTTTCACCACAGTACTACTCAATTTCAAGTAGCTTCTCTCAAATTTGGATATAAATTTTTGAGAAACGGTATTTTCGCCTAGTTAAGCAAAATAACTGTCGTAATTTTCCATATACCAGATGTAAAATTAGTGTCACCTAATGAGAGGCAAAGCATGGAATGGAATTACCGCGTTTGAGCTCCAGTAAGGGTTGAAGCCGACGATAAACTATTAATGTCTTTTATCAGGTTTATCAATATGCAAAGCGCCTCAATTAAAGAGCAAACGAAAATTTTTGCAGATGTAAGTGAGGCGGAGATAACTCGCGCTATTGCAGACGAGTTTTTCTCAGTATTCAATGAGAGAATAACATCAGATGTGATAATAATTGGCGCAGGGCCAGCTGGCCTTACTGCAGGAAGGGAGCTTTCCCTAATGGGATACAAGGTGCTCATCATAGAACAAAACAACTATCTCGGAGGAGGGTACTGGCTTGGAGGATACATGATGAATCCAGTGACTGTCAGAGCACCAGCCCAGAAGATTTGGGACGAGCTTGGAGTGCCATACAAAAAAGTATCAGACGGACTCTACATTACTGCTGGCCCTCATGCAGTATCCAAACTTATTGCCGCAACCTGTGATGCAGGAGTAAAGTTTCTCAATCTCACCAAGTTTGATGATCTCATACTAAAGTATGGCAGAGTTTCAGGTCTTGTGGTCAACTGGATGCCAGTTTCTGCGCTTCCAAGAAACATCACTTGTGTGGACCCAGTAGCACTGGAATCCAAGATGGTAATTGACGCATCAGGGCACGACTCTGTAGCAGTAAAAAGACTAGTTGACAGAAAGCTGGTAGAATGGAAAGGAATGAATCCGATGTGGGTAGAAGACGGCGAGGACAAAGTTGTAACTCACACAGGAGAAGTCTATCCAGGTCTGGTCATAGCAGGAATGTCAGTTACTGAAACCCACGGATTGCCAAGAATGGGTCCTACATTTGGCTCCATGCTGTTCTCAGGAAAGAGGGCTGCCGAAATTACTGCTGCAAAGCTAAAAGAGCTTAACAGAAGCTAAGACTTGTGAGAATTTCCAGGATATTTCTTTACGACGAGCCTGCAGTACCCCAGATAAACCTAGAAAATCTTGTTACATTTCTTAAAAGAACATTCCGCGTAAGCGTCATCAGAAAAGAGAGTATTTTTGCACATGCGGACAGAGAAACCGCACGACAGCTTGCAGCTGCACGAGTATTCAACTATAGAACGCCTTTTGAGATGCATACCCCTACGGACGAGGAAATTAAAATTGAGATGCAGAGCTTCTCAAATTCTGCCAGCAATGATGGAATAGTCTTGTACGATGGATTTGAATTTCAAAAAATAATTGCAGGACTTGTTCCTGAGAAAGAGTCCACCATAGATAACTTGCATGTCGTATTTACAAACAAGCTTACTTGCACTTTTGATTACAATGACTACAGATACCACGGTAGAGCACTGATATGTGCAAATCCGTCTATCATATCAACTACTGGGATAGTAGAGGCCCCTGCAAAGCCAAAAGATTACTATATCGATATGATGAAAAACTACACGCAGGGCCTCAACGTAGACTCGGTAAAGGAAAAGTACCATGGACAGTATCTAGATTATGCTGATGAACGCCTTGAAACCATAGTAGAAGGTTACTGCATGCAGGCCATATTCTACCACATTACAGGCGAGCCATTCTGTGATCTTCTTAATTGTAGACTGCATAACGCGCACTGGCAAAGAGATCTGCTGTACTCGCAGATAGAGTTTGGCAAGATTTGCAGTAAACACGAGGACATTCTTAGGAGATGGACTGCCTTGAATGACTTAAATTGTTGAGCAGTCTAGCCTGATTCATGATGGCAGATGCCGGAAGCTCTGTGCTCGTAGAAAAAGAGTTTCCAAAGTCAGAGAGAAAAAAGACAAGTTATGATGTGATAATAATCGGAGCAGGGCCTGCAGGCTACACAGCGGGCATTTACTGCTCAAGGGCAAAATACGATACCCTGATACTCTCAGGTATCCTGCCGGGAGGCCAGCTTGTCAACACCACTGAGGTTGAAAACTATCCGGGATTTGAGAACGGCATAATGGGGCCGGATCTTATGATGACTATAAGAAAGCAGACAGAACGGATGGGCACTACCATCATAGATGATGAAGTGGTTAATGTGGACTTTAGACACAAGCCGTTTAAGATACTTACAGCATCAGAAGAATACGATTGCAGAGCAGTCATCATTGCAACAGGGGCATCACCAAGGAAGCTTGGACTTGAAGGAGAGATGACTTTCGGCGGAAGAGGCGTCTCGTATTGTGCAACTTGTGACGGACCATTCTTCAGAAATCAAGAGCTTGCCGTAGTTGGCGGCGGCGACTCTGCAATAGAAGAAGCCACTTTTCTGACAAAATTTGCAAGCAAGGTACACCTAGTGCATAGACGCGATACTCTTAAGGCAAGCAAGATAATGCAAGAGAGGGCCTTTGCAAACTCCAAAATACAATTCCATTGGGACAGCGAAGTAGTTGAGATAATAGGAGAGCAAAAAGTCAACGGCGTAACAATCAAGAATTTGAAAAATGAACAGAAAACATCACTTCCAGTAGGCGGCATATTCGTTGCAATTGGACACACCCCCAACACCAAAATATTTGAAAAGCAAGTAGAGCTTGATTCGCAAGGATATGTGGTTCTAAAAAATCACACCAGAACCAGCGTCGAGGGAGTATTTGCTGCAGGTGATGTTCACGATCACAGATACAGACAGGCAATCACCGCTGCCGGCTTTGGCTGCATGGCAGCAATAGACGTTGACAGATACCTTACAGAGAACAAATAATCTGTCTGTTCGATTCAGACAAACATTCACAGAAAGAATACGATATTGATTGGAATGCATGCCGCAAGGTGACAGACGTGTTGTTTGGTAGGACTAGTTTTAAGATAAGTGGCACTGTCGGGATCATCATCTTACTTCTTGGAATCACAGTACTGTTTGGAATGTACCAGATGTCCAAGGTGAGTAGTGAGATAGTTAACATATCTGAAGCATACGAGCCGCTACAAAACATACTAGGTGAAATCAGGTACCATCAGGCTGCACAGGTGGACAGTTTTGAGAAGGCAATGATTAGTCAAAGCAGAGCAGATCTTGACAGAGCCAAAGAAGAATTCTGGTCAAGCAACGTGCTGGTCAAATCAAACATCCAGCAGGGCAAGAATCTTGCAGAGACAGGATATACGGTGGCAGCCACGGAGGAGGCCATCAGTAGTTTTAGGACAATACACAGTAATTTTGTCGAGCTGGAGAAGGCGCACCTTGAGCTTGAGCAGATTACAAAGGATGCTATCAGTTCAGACAAATACGACCAGTTTGTCTTGGGGCAGGTTGCTGCAAAAAAATCGCATCTACAAAGTAAGATTGACGGTATAGCAGATCAGATTGCAACGTTCAATGATCAGTCAATTAGCGCCATAGAAGAGTACGAGCGCGGTTGGCTTTATGTTCAAATCGGAATAATAATCGCAGTAGGCATAATTGCACTGTTTATGAGGCAGTTCATAGGCCAGATAAATGGAGAGCTGAAAAAAGAGATCGATAGCAAGACAGAAGAGCTAAGAGAGGCCAACAAAAAGCTGCAGGAAATGGACAGGATGAAAAACGAATTCATCAGCATAGCCTCGCACGAACTAAAAAGCCCAATACAGCCCATATTCGGATTTGCAGAGCTAGCACAGTCAGGAGATATAGACCAGAAGGAGGCATGGGATGGCGTAACCACACTTGCCAAAAAGCTCCAGGATTTGGCAAACGATGTACTTGATGTCACGCGCATAGAAAGCAACAGACTAACTTTGTATCAGGAAAAACTGCCAATTAATGAAATAATCAAAGACACGATAAACATGATGAGAAAATCACTAAGTAAAGATTTGTCAATTGTTGAGGAGCTTGCCGACGATGCGGAAGTTGAAGTAGACAGAGTGAGAATAGAGCAGGTTCTACGCAATTTAATTGGGAACGCAATCAAGTTTACCGAAAAAGGCACCATTAGAGTAAAAACACACATAGACGCACGCACCGCAAGTCTGTTAGTCACTATTAGTGATACCGGATTGGGCATACCAAAAGAGATACTGCCCAACATATTTGGCAAGTTTGTCACAAAAGGACATGAGCGAGAGAATCAAAGCGGCAACGGACTTGGGTTATTTTTGTGCAAGGGAATTGTGGAGGCCCACGGAGGCAGGATCAGCGCAAGAAACAACGCTGACCGGGGTGCAAGCTTTGAGTTCTCGCTTCCGCTTGCGGAAAAGACGGTCGAGACCATGGCAAATTAGTGTTTGTGTGCTTTAGACAAACTCATCTTAAATTATTCACGGAATTCAACAGTGGATCGATGGCATTGAAGATACTTGTTGCAGAAGACAATGTGTTTACTGCTACCCAGTATGCACGCGTGTTGGAAAAAAGCGGTCACAGTGTTGTGATTGCAAGGGACGGACAGGAATGCATAGAAAGATATTCTGATGAGCTTATCAAGTCAGAATTCAACTCAATAGATAAGAATCCATTTGATGTGGTGTTGTTAGATAACAACATGCCAAAAAAAAGTGGAGTCGAGGTTGCAAAAGAAATACTGGATAAAAGGCCGAATCAAAGGATTATTTTTGCATCAGCGTACGATATTAACTCGCTTCTGAAGACGCCCGGTACGATACCTGAAAGCGTCGAAGTGCTAGAAAAACCGTTTTCGTTAAACACGATGATTAGCAAGATACAGGCCTAAGCATTACATGTAAACAATTTTGGATACGTGTTTTGCTTCCTTTAGGGCCCTATCAAAGTCTTCTTCTGTGAATACTTTTTGTTGAGCGTACAGGCTTTTGAATTTCCTTCCATCATCTGCAAAGATTCCAACTACGCATCCCTCATCAATTTTGTAGTTTTTCATTCCTGTATACACTGCGGCAGATGATGGGCTAACAAGCATCTTTTCTTTTTCAAATATTTCCCTTACCGATGCAAATGCCTGGTCATTTGTAACTGTGATCCAGTCATCAACTACCTTCTCGCGTCTGAGGAACAAGTCCGGTTTTGCTGACTCTTCAAAGTTTCTTAGACCTTGGATGAGGTGATTTTGCTGCGGCTGTACTGCGATCGTCTTGATTTTTGGGTTCTGCTCCTTAAGATACGATGAGATTCCAGTGATTGTACCGCCAGTGCCCACGCCAGTGAAAAAGTGGGTGACCTTACCCTCAGTCTGATTCCATATTTCAGGACCGGTCCCCCTGTAGTGACCAAGAAAATTTGCCTCGTTTGAATATTGGTTTGGCGAGAAATACTTGTCTGGCCTTGCCGATGCAATTGAGGTGGCAAGTGCGATGCTCTGGTCTGTTCCAGAGCCGACCTTCGGGCATAGATCGTCACTTGTCTCGTAAAGCTTTGCGCCAAGTGAAGAGATGATCTTTTTTGTCTCCTCGCTTGCCTTTTCTGGAATCACAATTTCCACCTGATATCCAAGAAGGTTTGCAATTCCAGTAAGTGCGATTCCCGTATTTCCCGATGTCGGTTCTATGATTATTGTCTCGCCGCGCTTTAGCCTACCTTTTTCTTCTGCATCCTTTATCATCCAGTATGCTGCACGGTCTTTGACTGAACCGAATGGGTTGTGCCCCTCTAGCTTTGCAAAATACGTGGTCTTGGAATTTGATAATGATTCTAATTTCACAAGCGGGGTGTTACCAATTCTTTTTAGGATCTCTTGATCAGTTAGCACTTTGGTTGCCAGAAGTTATTTCACCTTTTTAATTGAGAATTCCAGCTCTGAATCTCTTTTTTGCAATCCCAAAAGCTCATGACCGTTTCGCTTGACCCATCTTGATATGTCCTCTTCCGCATTTGGGTCGTCTGCAAGAACTGTCAGGATCTCACCAACCTGCATTTTTTCAACTTCAATCTTTGTTCTAAAGACAGGTTCGGGGCAAAACAGTCCCCGTGCATCGAGTTTTTTTGTGGTTGCACTCATAGATGATCTCCAGTGCCCGAATGCATATTAAAATCTATTTAACTTTAGTTAAAGCTAAAGCTGATTTTTATTTATTTTATCTTGAATACTGCGATTTGGTAGAATTTGATTACAGATCCTATATTGCCATCTTGAGCATTCTTGATAGATTTCTGCTGGCAATCTCGGACGGATCATAATCAAGCATGTTGATTTTTCTTGATACTCTTTTCATCAAAAACACTGCAAGCTTGTATACAAGAGACCACAGATAACTATTCTGATTTGCATCATATATTCTCAAGAGAAATGAAAGCATCCATTCTGAGTTCGGATAATGCTCCCGTATGTATTCTGCAAGATAATCTTTGGAATTGTTGATTTTGTACTTGATGTGTTCAAGTGTCTCCTTTTCTCTTGCGTATCCGGTGCTAAGTATTGAGATCTTTCCATGCCTCATAGAATACAGGGCATCATCTAGGTTGTTTTCCGCTTCCAACAGGTTCACACATCTTCCAAGAGTTGAAAGCACGTGAGAATCGCTTCCTGCGACGCCTATTTTGTTGTGTTCCATTGAGAATTTTGTTGCGCGAGCATTAGAGATCACGTCCACGTTATTGCTGTTGAACACCTCTATTAGGTCGCACATCTTGGCTTTTTCCCGCAATGCATCAAGCAGGCTGAACGGGTGTGGGGCGCAAGAGATGGCATCCTGACGCCTTATCTCATCAACTATTTCTTCAAGCGGCAGGCCTGCAGGTATCTCGTCATGTATTCCATACGCTATAACATGTGCTCCCGTGTCAGTAGTGATCTCCTCGGCAGGGTAGATCTGTATGTCTCTGTATTTTACATGATCATTTTTGTATTCCAGTATTTGCGTGTAACCGTTGAGCGTGTTATGATTTGTTACAAACATGGCTCCAAGCCCAAGTGTTCTACATCGCTCAAGCTGCTCTGTAATTGTAATGTTGCAGTCAAAAGGAGGCTCCTTCTCACCGACATGAAAGTTTGAGAACAGATTATGGCAATGCAATTCTGCTCGTATGTGATCCAAATCAACTGCAATCTTGCAGCTGCGATTATAATCTTTTTTGTATTTCTACCTAAACAGGTCAGAACTCTTGGGCCTAAGCAGTGATCGTATGCTCTCGTTGGCAGACTCGTAATCAAAGTTACGTATTATTGCAAATGGACAGTTTGCAGATTTTTTCATCACAAGCTCTGCCGCACCGCAAAGCTCGTCGGCCTGAGCAATTGCGGTAACTCGCAAAGTTTTGCCAAAAGAGTCCTTCTTTCCAGCATAGTCATTAATAGGTCTCATCCCAGCAATGCCTATTGCATGGTTTGTCTGTCCCTCTCTGAATGGCCTTCCAAACGTATCGGATATTATCACTGCAACCTTCTTGCCAGTAATTTCAGATATCTTGCTCTGAAAGGTTAACGCAGATCTATCAGGGTCGTCAGGGAGCAATGATGCAAAACCCTTAGGAAGATTACTTTCATCAACTCCGGAATTTGCACACACAAATCCGTGCTTTGTCTCCGTGATTATCACTCCACCCTGCATACGTACGATCCTCTGCGCTTCTGAGAGTATGACCTCCACCAATTTCGGATCCTTTCCGTATTCTGCCGCAATTCCGACTGCAAGTATCGATGGGATTACTTGGGAGAGATCAACTATCTTTCCCTCCTGTTTGGAGATTGCTTTTTGTGCCACCACTATGACGTCGCCTTCCTGAACGCCCTTAAAGTTTGATAGAAAGACTTTTGCCAGATCGTCCCCTTTTTGAATTTCTTTTTTTATGATAATTGGGATTATTTCCAAGGCCATCTGGTTGTATTTTATCAGGTCTGTTTAATTGCTTAACGCTTTTGCAGTTTTAAAATCCTGAACAGATTTTTGAGCTTATCCACGTTTGGACGAATTGAACGGATAATTTTTGGATAAATTTACATTATTTTTCTTCTATTATACGCCATGATGCAGATAAGGTTAAACCGGGAACAGCTCAAAAAAGTTCACGGGGAAATATACGGACTGCGCAAGAGTGATGCCCCAATATGCATACAGCTTGAAAAACTTGACAGGTACATACAGCAGCACTCAGGCAAAGGCTTCAAGCCAGACACGTTCGATACGTTCGATTACGTATGATTGCTAGCTAGGCAACAGTCTGTAACTGTAGATTCAGTTTGTAATGTTTGTTAATGATCTCGATTAGGTGAGTCAGGTTTTTTTCTTCAATTGTTACTGTCGCTTTTTCTTTCACTATGTCTTGTGCGCGAAATGCCACACCTAGGCCGCATATGTCAAATAGTGTAAGATCGTTTGCGCCATCCACTGTGACAACTATGTTTTCCTTTTTTTCGTTCCATTCTGCAATTTTTGCTCTAGCTGACTTTGCTTTATCTGATGTGACGTTAATTTTTACATCATCAAGCTTGCCGTCCTTGAAGATTAGCTCATTAGAGTAAACATAGTCAAGACCTAGTTCTTCTTTTAGTCTGTCAGTCATTATGGTGAATCCGCCAGATACTGCAAGTATCTTCCAGCCTGCAGATTTGAGAACCCTGCAGGTTTCTTTTGCGCCAGTCATTATTGGGAGCTCATCAGCCACTTGTTTGCATGTTTCATAGCCAAGTCCGCGCAAGGCTGCGACTCTAGTCCTTAGTCCATCCTCCCAGTTTATCAGTCCCTGTATTCCCTTTCTTGTTATTTCCCAGATTTCTTTTTCTTTGTTAACTTTTTCTGCAAGAATTGGAAGATATTCTGCGTCAAACAGTACTCCTTCTACATCGAAAATTGCAAGCAACTGATTCCAATTTTTGGGGAAAATGCTATCAATATAAAAGTTGAAGTTTGTTTTTAGATCGCTCAACGCTAATATTAAATCAAGGTAGTAGTGAATTCACATCATGGATGAGCTTGAGCACAAATATGAGGTAGAAGTCAAATTATCAGAAAAACAACAAAGACTTCCAGAGGATGTCAAAGATGAACTAAAGGCTTCTGGCATGATGGACGAGAAAGGCAAGTTAAAGCTGAAAGGAGTCAGTCCCAAGATGCTCAAAAAGATGAAGACTGAATTTGTTGACTGTCCTGTTCTCAAATCAAACATACAGTTCATCCAATGCTTTGTATGCCCTAATTTCCAAAGTAGGGTGATGGGCAAAGTGTTGTGCAAGGGCGATTTACTAAAAAAATAAAGTTATTGAGGTCTGGTTCCCCAGCCTAGTTGTATCAGTCTTTCTGCAGTTTCGGATTTGACGCATGCAGGCGATGAGTTACCAGTCTTTATGATGAGCTCCATTCCGGAATCGCAAACTACGTCTTCTGGTTCTATGCCGAACTCGACTTGTTGTAGTGGCGACATGTCTTGCTGTTCTTGTTCCTCGTGTTCTTGCTCTTTGTGTTCGTGTTCTGCGCCTATCAGCATTGCTGCTTCGTGGAGCTTTTCCACTATGGCGTCCACATGCGAGTCTATTTTGTCTGAAGTAACACCTTCGTTTATCATGTTACGCAATTCCTGCCTCAACATGACCTCTATTTCCTCCATCAGTTTTGTGTCGTGTTTTGCTATTGGACCTTCAAGGAATTCGTAGTTGTCAAGATACGCCTTTGTAGCAAGACTGAGCGCTTCTTCACTCATTCCATTTGCGTACTGTTCTTTTACCTGGTCTAGCAGACTCTCTATGTTCTCAAAGTAAGTTTCAGGTCCACGCATAACCGATTCAACTCCTGTGATTTCATCGATTTCAGCAAGTAGTCCGCCTACCAGTGTTTCGATATCCGAGGGGTCAGCTCTCTCATCGTATGCTTGCCAGAGCGTAGAGTAAAGATCATTTATCTCCATAGAGGCGTCTTCTGGTACATCTCCTTTTATCTCCTCAAAGATTTGCTGAGATCTCCATACGAATGCAGATCCGTCTTGGAATTCTGCCATCTCGTTTATGGTTCCATTCTCTACGGCCTCAGCGTATTCTGCGGCTGAAGTTTCAAGCAGTGTCTTCATGAGTGCAAGCTTGAACATTGGATTGTTACTAAGATCTTGGCCAACGATTAGGATTCTTGCCTCCTCGATGATCATTCTTGCATCATCTAGTGCCTTTTGTGCATCTTCCCGTGTAGCGTTGACAGTGTTGGTGCGTAATTCCATAAGTGTGGTTTGGATCTTTGCATCAAGTTCAGGGTCGCTTTCTTGCAGGGTAGGCCTCATCAAATCATACAGCTCCGCTATTGGATGTGTTGCGTGCACCATTGCAAGTACTGCATTGTTCTCATCAAGGTTCAGCTCAAGTGCGTGAAAGTGCCCAAGTGTCTCTTCCAATGCCGACGCAAATTCGAGCTTCTCGCTCTGATCTGCGCTAGCCGAAGAAAATCCGACTGCAAAAAGTAACGTTGTAATTACTACACATGTTACCTTGTGCATATTTGACGGATAGGACATTCTCATTTAAAGGAGCGACCAGATTCCAAATCTTTAGAACGATGACAGGAACCGTTTAAGAAACGCTCATTAGTCAAAATCGAGGCCCAACTTTGTTGAATAAGGAAGAGGTAGGCATCACAGTATCAAAAAAAGAAGACTTTAGTGAGTGGTACACACAGGTGGTACTCAAAGCTCAGCTTGCAGATTATGCGCCTGTAAAAGGTCTCATTGTCCTAAGGCCTGACGGCTATGCAATATGGGAATCAATTAGAACAATACTTGATGAGAAACTCAAAAAGACAGGACATCGAAATGGCTTTCTTCCCATATTAATTCCAGAGTCGTTGCTTGGAAAAGAAAAGAGCCATTTTGCAGGATTTAATCCCGAGGTATTTTGGGTCACCCATTCAGGCGACACTGAGATAGGCGACAGGCTAGCACTGCGTCCCACATCCGAGACTTTGGCATATTCGCTTTACTCAAAATGGATACAAAGTTGGCGAGACCTGCCGTTGAAAATTAACTTTTGGAATACTGCACTAAGGGCAGAGATAAAGGCGACAAAACCGTTTTTGAGAACATCGGAATTTCTATGGCAGGAGGGGCACACTGTCCATGCTACACAGGAGGAAGCTGAAAGTGAAGTTCTGGCTATACTTGAGATTTACAAAAAGACTGTAGAGGAAGAGCTTGCAATACCAGTAATCACAGGAAAGAAAAGCAACAAGGAGAAATTTGTCGGCGCCGTATACACTACCACCATGGAGTCAATCATGCCTGACGGCAAGGCACTCCAGATGGGCACGTCACATTTTCTCGGTCAGAATTTTTCAAAACCGTTTGATGTCAAGTTTCTTGACAAGAATAACGTAGAAAATTATGCGTGGCAGACATCATGGGGAGTATCATGGAGACTAATAGGAGCAACAATAATGGTTCATGGTGATGACAAGGGACTTGTACTTCCTCCGCGGGTGGCCCCCATACAAATTGTAATCGTTCCAATATATTACTCCGATAAGGACGCTCAACGTGTAAATCAAAAAGCCGACGAAGTAGAAAGACTGCTTGTAAGCAAGGGTCTCAGGGTGCATGTAGACAGAAGGGACGAGCTCACTCCTGGATTCAAGTACAATGAATGGGAGCTCAGAGGAGTCCCCCTCAGAATTGAGATTGGCCCAAAGGATCTTGACAAGCAAAAGGTCACCGTAGCTAGGCGTCATAACAGGCAAAAATCGGATCTCCCATTCGATAAGATAGGCTCAGAAATTGGGACCATACTGCAGCAAATACAAGATGAGATGTTTACTGCTGCAAAGAAAATGCTCGATGATAGAACTGTTACGCTAACAGATTATTCCAGATTCAAGCCGGAGCTTGAGAAAGGACATTTTATCAAGGCACCATGGTGCGGTAATGCAACCTGCGAGGAGAAGATCAAAGAAGAGACGATGGCGGACATAAGGGTCATACCTTTTGGAAGCGAGAACAGTACTGGAAAGTGCATCTACTGCGGTCAGCAAGGTAGCGCAGATGTCATATTTGGTAGAGCATACTAATTCTGATATACTCATCAATACAAAAATATGCATTGAGTGAGATACTGCGAGTTGAGAAGCTGGTAAAGCATTTTGTCAAGAAAGGCTGGCTTGGAAAGCAGAGCGTAGTCAGGGCCGTGGACGGAGTTTCCTTCTCACTTAATGCCGGACAGATACTAGTACTTGCAGGCGAATCAGGATCAGGCAAATCTACTGTAGCAAAGATGATTCTCAGAGCAATTAGGCCTGATTCTGGAAAAGTGTTCTTTGATGGAGATGAGATTACAGATAGCACTGAATCATTAAGAAAAATACGAATGGGGTGCCAGATGGTTTACCAGGATCCGTATGACTCGATAAACCCACAGATGAAAATAAGAGACATTGTTGCAGAACCAATTGAGATTCATAATGTTGGAAATGCAAAAGAGCGTGAGCAGATGGTAATAGAGGCCTTGCACGAAGTCAGGTTGGAACCGGCGCTGGAGATAATGGAAAAATATCCGCACATGCTATCAGGAGGACAAAGACAACGCGTTGTGCTTGCAAGGGCGCTTGTACTCAGACCAAAGATGATAATCGCAGATGAACCAGTATCCATGCTTGATGTGTCTGTGAGAGCAGAGATTCTTGAACTCATGGAAAGCTTGAGGCAAAAGCATGGAATCTCCTTCATATACATCACACATGATCTTGCAACAGCCAGATACTTTGGACATGTAATTGCCATCATGTATTTGGGAAAGATAGTCGAAATTGGCCCAATCAACGATGTTTTGACAAACCCGATGCATCCATACACCCAGGCATTAATTGACGCGATATCAGAACCCGACCCAAAAAATCTGCATCGTAAAAAGACAATCAGAATAAACGAGCCATCAGATGCAGATGTATACCAAGGGTGCAGGTTTATTGCTCGGTGCCCCTATGCGTTTGATAAATGTACGGTAGAGCCTCCCCTTGAGGAAAAAGGTGAAAGAAAGGTAGCGTGCTTTGCAGTAAAATCATCCGGTGATTGATGGCATTCGTTTGTCCTTGTATGTGACCACGTGCGAGACGCCGTTCTTTGGATACACACCGTAGATGAGCTTTGCTTTCTGGACTACCGAGTCTTTTAGTGAGACCATTATGAACTGGCTACCTTCGGAGCGTTGTTCGATAATCTTGGCAAGCTTTTCAGAGTTTGGCGCATCAAGGTGTGCGTCAACCTCATCGAAAAGGTAAAAAACTGAAGGTTTTAGCTTCTGTAGCGCTAGTACGAATACTATTGCAGCGAGTGTCTTTTCTCCGCCGGAAATAGAGGTCGATTCTCTTTTCGGTTTGTTTGGGAACTGGATAAGATAAGATATTCCGGAATTGAATATATCGTCCTCATTTTGTAGCTCAAGCCATGCCTCGCCGCCAGTCATAGTGTTAAATGCTTCACGTATCTCCTTGTCGACTTTGTCAAATGCCTCAAGGAACGTCTGGCGCTTGTCCTTATCTATTTCCTCAATGAATGCAACTATAGCGTTTCTTTCTGCTTCCAGTTCGTTCTTTCTATCAGACATTGAGCGGTATCCGCTAGACACTTCTACATATGTTTCTGGTGCAGTTGCGTTGAGTTTGGATGTAAGCGAGTTCATTTCGGATTCCAGCGAGCTGAGAATTGAATCAACGTCAAATGTTTCAGTAATTTCTTCGTAGCCGTATTTTTCAAGAATTTTTTGTATTTTGACTTCGTTTTCCGTTATATCTTTTATGTCCCTTGCAAGTGAATCAGATTGTCTTTCGTATGCGTTTATCTCCTTGGTGATCGAGCGTTCTTGTTCGTTGAGCTCCGATAGTCTTTGGTCAAACTCTTGGAGTTTGGAAATTGATGTGCCAGATGTTGCAATTAGTTGCTGTTCCTTTTCTCTTAGCTTGACCAGATTTTCGTTCGCAATCTCCTTTTCCTTGGCAATGGCGTTGATGCGCGATTCGATTTCGTGTCTTTCTCGGTTCAGTGTTGTTTGTTCTTCATGCAGGTTTCGCATCTTTGCCTTCTCACCAAGCTCCTGGGCTGCAAGTGTGGCAAGCTCAGATTCTTTCTCTCTGAGATCGTTTACTATCGTAGATTGTTTTGTCATAAGATCAGATCGTCGTTGATTAAGCCTGGAAAGGTCAGATGCTATCCTGCTTGTCTCGCCGTCAGCATAGTTATCATGCATCATCGCTATCCTTTCTTCAAGCGATGCGATGAAGGACTCTTCTTTTGCACGATCCGCCCTTAGTTTTTCAACATGTCTTTGCAGCTGAGATATTCTCGAATGTAGTTGGTCGCGCGTTTTTGCAATAGTTGCAAGTTTTACCTTCAAATCAGAGTAGCTCATCTCCGCATTCGTAAGACCGGTTTCAGATATCGTGAGACGTTCTCTGTAGCTTTCCACTATTCCTTCGATTTTTTTGAGTGTAAACCTCTTCTTTTGAATGAATTTTTTGAGCAGGTTGATTGACTGGTTGAGCCCGTCAACAGACGTGCTCATTGAGATTATTTTTGTCAGTTTGGATATCTTGGAGTTGATATCTATTATTACAGCGCTGCCCTTTGATTCAAAGAACTCTCCTTCCAGCGTGACTGTTTTGTAGCCAGATTTAGAGATGCGCATGGCAGACTCGCGCGAGTCTACAAGGACGATATTTCCAAACAAGAATGTTTTGAGTGATGCAAACTTTTCCTCACATCTTACATAATCAGACAGTATGCCAATTACGCCATGGTCCTGAGGTAGTGAGAGTGAGAATTTCGGTATTGCCTCAAGTGGGATTATTTTCAGCTTTGGTAGTTTTTTTGTACGGGCTATCTCTGCAAGGCTAAGAAGCGTTGTAAAGTCTTTTACCACAAATGACTTTATCCAGTCGGATGCAGCTGCTAGCACTGCTCGTTCGTGTTCCTTATCCCAGCTTATCAGCTCATAAACAAGTCCATCGATTCCAAGCTCCGCGCCGTGCTCTTTGAGACTTGCGATGGTGTAATCTTCATGCATTATTCCTTTTACGACCTTGATTTTTGCATCGTATTGAGCGGCAGCCCTTGAGGCCTTTTCCAATATCTGCGTTATCTCCTCAATATCGCGCTCGACTCTTTCATGCTTGGATGTCTGCTCAGTTATCCTTGATTTGAGCTCTGCAACAGCATCCTTGTGATTTGTTCTGATTGACTCCAGTCTTATTTTTAGCTGATCAAGTTTTGTTGCCTCTTCCAGAAGTTCCGAGTGTCGTTTTTGGTTATTCGCGATTTTAGTTTCAGAGTCCTCGATTTCAGATTCTATTTTTCCAAAAGTGATTCTGGCGTTTGTCAACTTTGATGTCAGACTCTGTATCTTGCTGTCCACCTCCTTTCTTTGCGCTATTACCTGAGCTTGCTGCTTGTATACCTGAGATATTTCCGATTCCAGTATCTTGATTTCTTGAAATGACTGATTCTTTTGTTCCCGTATTTGGGCCAGAATTGTCTTTTGTTCCGCAATCTTTGCTTCTATCTCAGAACGAGTTTGATGAAGACGTTCAAGTTCTGCCGATATTTCAGGTAGTCTTGCAAGTATCTGTTCCAACCGCCTCGTTTTTGTTATTGTTTCAGTGTTAGCGCTCTCATAGATTTGCATTGCAGCGCTTATCTCCGAGTCGATTGATGCCTTTGCTTGATTGTATGCGTTGGCTTCTGCCATGAATGCGTTCTTTTGGGACTCTAGCTCGGCGATTTCTTTTTTCAGCCTAGCCCGTTCCTCGTCAAGTTTTTTTGCCTCTGAGACAAGCGAATGCATGCTTCTCTCCTTTGAGATTTTTTCTGCTTGAATCACCTTCATCTTGTTGGATGCAGATATTGCATGGAATCTTCCGATTTCGCGGTTTATCAGTTCATACCTTAATTTTAGGTTACGTTCCACCTCAAGCTCGTCTATCCTTTTTTTGATCTCATCCATCCTTGCAAGCGCAACCTCAAGACGCCTGTCGGCATCCTCAAGTTGTTTTATAGACTCTGTCTTTTTCTCGTCAAAATAGGCAAGTCCTATCAGGTCTTCGATAACGGTTCGCTTTTCCTCGGCTGTAAACTCGGATATTCTGGTCACCGTTCCCTGCTGTACTGCGTTAAGCTGGTTGAGGCTTGCATTCGCAACCTCCAAAAGATCCAGAATCTGATTCCTGTTTGTCTGTTTTTGGTTGAGATAGTATATGTTCTCACCGTGCTCGTCCATCTCCCTTGTTATCACAACCGAGTTAGAGTCTACCGGGATCTTTCTGTCGGTGTTGTCAAAATGCAGGCTCACACGTGCCATCTTTGTTCCACGTCGAGTGCCTTCGATGTCGTGGATCAGAGATCGGAGCTTGTCCACCCTCATTATTTTTGGTCTGTTTTCGCCAAGAGCAAAGATTATCGCGTCAAGGATGTTACTTTTACCGGATCCGTTGGGGCCAGATATTGAGACGAGTCCAGGCTCAAAGTTAACTGTGGTATTTGTAAATCCGAATGATTTGAAACCGAAAATATCGACTTTTTTGATGTGAACCAATGCTTACCTTTGAAGATCAGGTTTGTTAATCAAATATTGACAAGTTTAGTTGACCAGTCAAACAATTGTTGTAATGCTATCAAGTTTGTCAGCGCGCATTTAATTACTGCTGGGATCCGATTCAAGCAGTATGACAAAGTTAGGCATAGTTCAGATGCAGGCACATGATAATGATGAACGTGCGATTGCAGCTGCTGCAAGAATGCTAAGGAGACTTGGTAAGAGTGAGACAGACATTGTATGTCTTCCCGAACAGTGGCTAAATGAGAACAGAATTGATGATTTTGATGCGCGTTTCTACGAGTTCAAAAAAATAGCAAGGGAATACAGCATGACTGTGATTGCGGGTGCGTTCTATCATAAAAAAGAACGCAGTCTCGTCATATCTGCGCCCATCATAGGCCCATCAGGAGACATTATTGGAGAACAGGACAAGATTCACCCCTTCGACTATGAGCGGAACAAGATTCAAGCAGGCACAAAGATAAAAGTCTTCAAATCTGGCTGCAGATTTGGTGTTTTAATATGCTATGATATGGTATTCTCTGATGTTGCAGAGATGCTTGGAAAAAAGGGTGCCCAAGTGCTCCTCTCACCGTCCAGAATAGTGAGGCGCGGAATTGTTCCATGGCACATGTACGTGCAGGTTCGATCACTAGAAAATCGCATGCCAGTTCTTGCTGCGAATATAGAGAGTTGGAAATACGGAGGAAAGAGCATAATAACAGACATGACTGAAAAAAACGGTGTGATGATTCCCAGCCGAACATTGCTTACAGGCCAGAGTGCCAAGTACGCAGAATTCGATCTCAAAAAATATGAAAAGCCAAGAAAATCAAGATATTCTGATCACCACAAGTTTGTCTGAGCGGCATCCAGTTTTATAACCGAGAAATGTTGATATCAGTATGATTGAGCCAGGAGGCCCCGTCAAGGATATCTCAATAACAGAGCAGACAAAAATCGAGGAGATATTTTCCCAGATGGCAAACTCTGGAGGATTTGAGGCAAGAAACCTCGCAGAAGGTCTCGAAATTCTAGCGGCCATGATACAAGACAAAGACTGCCTCAAGTTTCTCTCGTTTGTAGGTGCGATCGTCTCAACTGGCAACCGAGGCATAATAAAAGATATGATCAAGAGAGAATGGTTCGACGTGGTTCTAACTACATGTGGCGCACTTGATCACGATATCGCAAGACATTTTTCACATTATAAGCAGGGTTCGTTTACCATGGATGATGCCCAACTTGCAGACCAAAACATACACAGGCTAGGGAATGTTCTTGTCCCGATGGAAAGCTACGGTCCCCTCATAGAGGAAAAAGTCCAACACATACTTGAAGATGCATATAAGGAAGGCAGGAAAGAAATGTCAACTGCACAGATAACTGCAGAAATAGGAAAAAGACTTGGAGACGACTCGTTTCTTTACTGGGCACAGAAAAACAACATACCGGTAATAGTACCAGGCATAATGGATGGTGCAGTGGGTAGCCAAGTCTGGATGTTCGCGCAGAATCATCCCGATTTTAAGCTCAATATGATTGAGGATGCTAACTTTTTGTCAGGCCTTATCTTCAAAGCAAAAAAGTCAGGTGCGCTCATGCTCGGAGGCGGGATATCAAAACATCATACTCTTTGGTGGAATCAGTATCGCGATGGCCTAGACTATGCTGTTTATCTTACTACTGCCCAAGAATTTGATGGTAGTCTTAGCGGTGCGCTGGTAAGAGAGGCAATATCATGGGGAAAGGTTACCCAATCTGCAAAACAGACTACAATACATGCAGAGATCACAACAATGCTGCCATTCTTGTATAGAGCACTCTTGGCGAAAATCACGTAAAATTTCAGAAAGTATATCAGTTATAATAAATGAAAAAAAGTATGTTTCCCCGCCTCTGGGTAAGAGAGACGAAAAAATACAACATAGAGGGAGGATACCTAATAGACGGATTCCCATCGGTTGGGTTTACCAGCGCCATAGCAAGCGAATCGCTGATGCACACTGCCCAGTACGAGCTTGTCGGATTCGTTGACTCGATAGACTTTCCAACCGTATCTGTAATCAAGGACGGAACACCAAATTACGCTACAAGAATCTTTGTTAATTCAGACCTCAAAGTAGGGATATTTAGCTCGTACCTTACGATAAACGAACCATATCACCGCCCTATCGCAAAAATGATGCTAAGCTGGGCAAGAAAGAACAAGTGTGCACTAATAGTCAGTAGTGCCCCGATGAACCTTCCTGAAGGGGCGGAAAGCCAAGTTGTAGCTGCTGGAAGCACGGTAGATGCGCGTGAGAAGATAAAGTATGCAGGCATGACAGTATTGGAACATGGAACCATCCCAGGAATTCCAGGAGCACTGCTAAACGAGGGAATGTTGCACGACCAGAATGTGATAGTAGTCCTAGTAAATGTTGGCGGCAATGCAAGTCCGGACTTTAAGTCAAGCGTTCACCTGTGTATGGCAGTCTCAAAACTTCTTCCAGGCGTTTCCTGCGACTTGACCATGATGCAAAAGCAGGCACAGATAGCAGAAAAAGAAATCAGGGAGACCGAGAAGGAAACTAGGGCTTTGCGCGACTCGATGTACGGATAATTGCAAGAGATATACCAGCTGGTAGCCGCAGTAATAATAATTTCAGCCTCTGGCGTGATGGCCCCAGGACCGCTTTTTGCAGCCACTGTAAGCAGTGGTGCAAAAGAAGGTGCAAAAGCAGGTCTGAAGATAGCCCACGGTCACGCACTTGTAGAGCTTCCTCTTGTGATTCTGATCGGAATAGGAGTTCTTACGCTAGAGTCACTACCACAGTTCCGGGCCACAGTAAGCATCATCGGTGCGCTGAGCATATTTGCATTTGCTGCACTGCAAATTCGCTCATCGCTTAAGGCAGAGCAAAACACTGTCAAATCCAGGTACGGTTCATTGCTCACAGGCGTGTTACTGACAGGACTTAACCCATTCTTCCTTGTTTGGTGGTTCACAATAGGCATTAAGATAATCTCCGATGCATATTTGCTCTGGGCATTCTGGGGGATTCTGATCATGTTCGGCCTACACATATGGATGGATTATGCATGGCTCACACTCGTATCTTCACTGTCAGCAAAAGGAGCACACCTACTGTCAAGCAGAAAATATCGTGCACTTTTAGTAGGAATTAATATTGTGCTAGTTTATTTTGGTGTGTTGTTTGTGTTAGACTATCTATCCGCAATCCACAATTTCCAGATCTGAGCTGCACTCTGAGTTTAACTGGTGTATTTTTTCTACAAGCGAGATACATGAATTAGGATCAAGTGTTCTCTCGTATGCTATTATCTCATCAATTATTGCAAACTGTCGCGCTGGGCACGAGTTAAAGTTTTGAAACAAAATGAGCGAGGCGATTATCGCTATGCCTACAATTACTGAGAGTCTAAAGTAATTATGCCTTTGTAATATCAATTTCTATAGTTGATACATTCCTTGTCTTACCGTCTTGAGATTGGAGTGAGTCAGAGGCAATCCTGACATCTTTGATCTTGTATCCCACAGTATTCATTCGCTTTACAATCATTTGAGAAACATCCACTGCCTGTGTAATTCTCTGACCGCGCGCCTTTATTGTAACAAATGGCTGCGTAGATAGCTGCGTTAGCGTGGCTGTCACATACGTCATTATCGGCTTGGTACCTACAAAAATCACATCACGCGTCTTTTTGGAATCATCTTCATGTGTTACTCCAACATCTTTGAGTTGCTGGGATTCCGCAATGATTTGTTCTGCGTCTGTAGGGTTGTTTTGATCACTCATTACGTTAACCTATAATTTGATCTGAATATTCTGCGTTTATTTAATGTTTAATGTCCTTTTTTACAAGGAAAGCATTTAGTGCTTTCTCAATCTCATCAGGATCATTGCACTGCTTTACATTTTGAAGTATTTCTTGGTCTTCTATCTCATAACAGTTGAGAAATTCTTGTTCATCTTTGAACACCAAAAGAAGCTTTTCTTTGTGAAGACAGTAATACATTTTTTCTTTCTCCATGTATTCAGGCTTTATCTTGATACCTCCTTCATCGGCTGAAACAGGGTATGGCACAACTATAAGTTGTGAGCACGGTATTTAGAGTATCACGTTTTTCGATATGATAATAAGCATTTTTTGGATATTTGCTGTGTTGGACAAAAGGATTGTATTCCACATAGACTTTGATTATTTTTTTGCGCAATGTGAGGAGATACGAAATCAATCACTCAAGACCAGACCAGTAGCGGTTTGCATATTCTCCGATAGAGGTGGCGACAGTGGTGCAATTGCAACTGCCAACTATATTGCAAGAAAATATGGAGTCAAATCAGGTATGCCAATTAAATTTGCAAAGGCAAGACTTGCCACAATTGCAGATGCGGTATTCTTGCCAGCTGATTTTACATATTATTCTGACATTTCAGAACGGGCAATGGAAATAATAAGGAATCATGCCGATATTTTCGAGTACGTAGGAAAGGATGAAGCGTATCTTGACGTGTCTTTGTGTACTGACGGTGACTTTCAGAAAGCAGCGCATCATGCTCAGCAGCTAAAAAACAAAATCCGAGATGAGGTAAAACTTACCTGTTCTATAGGAGTTTCACCCAACAAGATTGTCTCAAAGATTGCATCAGGATTCAGAAAACCGGATGGGTTGACAGTGGTAGAGCCTGCAAACATAGAATCGTTTTTGAATCCACTAAAGATAGGAGACATTCCCGGCATAGGAAAGGTCACAGAGGAAAAGTTTGCAGAAATTGGAATTAAAACTATCAAGGAGTTAAAAGAGATCAACATATTTACACTCAACAAAATGTTTGGCCGCAAGATTTCAGCGTATATCTACAATGCTGCAAAGGGAATAGATGATGAGCCAGTAGCACAAAGACAACCCACCATACAATACAGCAAGATTACCACCCTCAAAGAAGATTCCAGAGATTTTAACTTTCTTGCAGCCAACCTGGACGAAATCTGCACTGAGCTCCACAATGTTGTGTTAAAGAACGGTAAGATGTTCAAATCAGTTGGAATTCAGTTCGTTCAGTCGGATCTTTCCAACAAGACAAAGTCAAGAATGTTACGAAACCCCACATCCAGTATTGACGAGTTGAAAAAAACAGCAATGCAACTTTTGCAAGAAGCGCTCACAGACCAATCAATCGATGTAAGAAGGCTCGGTGTAAAGGTATCTGAACTTTCAGATTTTGAAGGACAAAGCTCAATTACAAACTTTTTCTAGGCTGTCTGCTTTTTGAGGCGCTTTGTTTCTACCGCAGTCACAAGAAACAGATACGCAAACAACCACGGCAGGAACATTATCTCGCCTGCTATACCGTGAAATTCTTCAAACTTGACTGGATTTGCAGATACTTTGAGCACAAATATTGAAAGCGAGAATATTCGTATCATGTTCACTCCTATTGTTCCAAGTATTCCTATTCCAAAATAGATGAGCTTGCGCTTTCTCGGTATATTCATCTTAAGTAGAAACGCCATCATTACAAGCGAGTAAATTATCACGCTATGCACACCTGCCGACGGCCAGAATACCTGTAGTGCCATCGAGCCATGCTCTCCCCGGAGGAACATGAGGTTGTCTCGTGCTATGGCAGTTCCAAGATCAAAGAACTCAATTATTGAGACGTTTGCCTTTACCAGATACGGCACTACATACTGCAGCGGACCCAGCGTGTCATAAGGGAAGAATGCATCAAGTGAAAGTATTATTGCGCTGCCACACAGAAATATAGGACCTGCTGGAGCTATTCTTACCCATCTTTTCCCAAACAAAATGCTTACAGACGCGACAACGAATATTCCCATGACAATAAAATCCCACATCCATGTCCAAGAGTATATCAGATTGACGTTGTAGTGTTTGGCAGAGTCAGTAATGTAATCACGAAGGCCAAAATCAAGGCTCACAAGATATGCAATTACTAACGCAGCCAACGGAATGAGCGCAAGCAGTTTTGTCTTCGATATCTGAAGTCTCAGACCGATAAGCTCTGCGACTATGAACGCCATTGCAAACAGAAAACCTCCTCTTCCCTGATTCCAGCTTAGACTGAACGTATCAGGATATGCGACTAGTGCAAACATGGCCGGTCCGATTATTATCAGTATTGCCGCTACCAGAGTCTTGTTTTGCAATAGATTTTTGAAATTTGTTAGCGAATAAAAACCATCAGATGTAGTATCGCCGAATAGTTCAGAATATTTGTAGAATCATCATTGCTATTGCAAAGTACATAGCTATTGTAGTTACATCACTTATTATTGTGGCAATCGGACCTGATGCAATTGCAGGATCTTTTTTCATCCTCGATAGAGCGATTGAAAGATACGTGGAAAAGAATGCCTGAAAGATCATGCTAAAGAATACAGCCATACCTACAACTATTCCGAGCTTGATTTGCTGCCAACCAACGATCTCTGCTACAAACAACATCGCAGCAAAGACAAATCCGAGTATTATCCCAATTTTTATTTCTCGCAAGACATATCTTGAGACTGGAAATCCTGGCTCTATAGCAAGTAGTCTTACCACCAACGTTTGTGATTGAGTTCCTATTGCATCGGTAAGATATACAATGACGGGTATGAACGATGCAAGTGCGATGTAGGAGCTGAGCACATGCTCAAAATTTGTGACAATCGAGGCAGCTATTAGCCCTCCAAGCATCCCTATGAATAGTGACGGAAATCTCACTTTGACAAGACTGAACACTGGAGTATCCATTGATTCTATTTCTTTAACATGTTTGATGCCACTAGTTCTAAACAAATTTTTTCTGAATTCGTGGTGAAATATAGAAAGAATTGACTTTTGTGTGACCACCCCAAGAAGACGATGTTCCGAATCTACAACTGGAATTACTTTGAGACCATGCTTTAGTGCAACATACACAGCCCTCTCCTGATGCTCGTGTTGTTTGAGCGAAATTACATTGGTGTTCATTATCTCCTTAAGCTGCGTTCCATGTTTTGATTGCAGTATTTGTTTTAGCGATACAACACCTACAAGAATTCCATTTTCATCGATTGCATAAACATAGCCTATCGTTTCAAATTCTCTTGCCTTAAAATCAAGTACATCCTCAATCCTTTCAACAGTCTCGGATGGACTAAATGCAAGATACTTTCTTGTCATTTTTGTGTCCACTAAATGCTCATGATTGCTCTTTTCTTGATTCTCAAACTTTGATTTGGTCATAACCTAGTGTCAGTATAACGATATAAGACAATAACAGGAAAATCTCATTTTTGATAATATGGTTCCGCACCAAAAACCGGCGGTTATTTCTTCTTGATAGTAAGCGTCTTTTGTATCTCGTTCATAGACGAGATGAACTTTTGTTTTGCATCATACTCGTTTGAGACTTTAATTATCACTTCAGTTGAGGACAGCAGCACGTCTTTTACAACCAATGGCGCACTAAGGCCTAGTAGTTCACTTAGGAACTCAAACAGATTATGGAATTTTGTTGCGTCTTTGTATTGGAACATCACATTGCCGTTTTTGAACTGGGGTTTTGGGTCAAGCGGGATTACAAGATCTGGCGAGGTCATCTCCGAGATGAATTTAGAAGTGTCCGATTTTACCGCGTTTGTAAGCTCTTCTTTTTTTGCTTCAAGGTTTGCCTTTGATTTTTCAAGCTGCTCCTGCTGGTCCTCGTATTGTGTGCCAATCATCTTTGCAAATGTCGCTTCTGTTGGTTTTTTCAACGGAAGCTCATGTAGCTTCATGTTGATTATCTTGAGCTCTTCCTCGATCTGATTAAGATAGTTTCTGTTTGTCTTGATTTGTCGTGCTATTTCTTCAAGATAATTAAAATCGGCCATGATTCTCACCGACTAGCTGAACTGGTGCACTACATCCATGAGTGATTGCTTAAAGTCTTCAGTTGTAAGGCCCCATCGGCCATACTCTTCCTTGTATCCATCCCAAGATTCCTCTGCTTCTCTTGCTATCTCTAGTATCTTGGGGCCTATAGCTTTCGTGTTAACAAGGATCGTTACATTTGCCTGTTCCTTGTCCATTATCGGGATTTTAACGAATATCATTCTAGAATCTTCGATGTTGAATCTCTCCTTTATGACTCGCTTGAGAATTTCTCTTTCTTTGATGTCAAAGTCGCCCTTTACTTTCACAAGCGCACAGCAAGAGTCTTTTGGTCCACCGTAGTTTCGAATGTCTGTCTCGTCTATGTCAAACAGTATGGCATCCTGTTTTTTGTTGAGGTTTTCAATTATAGAGTCCATGGTATTGTGCTTGTTTCCAGTTATCTGGTTGAGGTTCCACTGATCTTCATCAGGAAGAACCGGTATGACCCATGGTATTGCAAATTTAGGCCTCTTTGTTGCAAGCCACGTTCTGTAGTTTGACATGTCCCATTCGGTTTCTCTTGCAAATGAAGAGATAAACATCGATATGGCATTTGCAGCAATAAGGTTCATTCCCTTGTAATCCTTCCAGCCTACCTCGTGTTCCTTTGGAAGATCGTCAATTATTGATGGGATCTTGTCTACACGTTTTTCGTATTTGTGCGCAAGCTCTCGCAGTCTTTTGTTCGAGAACAGGAATGAGCAATCAGAATACTTTATTTGATATTCAAGGTTCATGACGATGTTAATTGCCGCAGCCTCCAGTATGACAGGGTCCCAGCCAAATTCTGGCAATAGTCCAAGCGTAGCAATAGTTGCATGCTCCTTTGTGTTGCTTTTGACAAACTCGATAAACGAGCATGCAAATGAGCTTCCTGTGCCTCCACCCATAGCAAACGGCACGGTGTAACCCCTTACTGGTTCAGGGGACAGTGCGGTAAGCTGTTTTGCAAAATCCCATTTCTGCGTTACCTCGTTTTTGAATCGTGATCTTCCCTCCGCCCAGTTTCTTGCCGCTCCTCCGGCGCCATGAATCACATGCTTGTCTCGGAGTGCAAACAGATCAGGATAAGACTGTAAAATAAGATTGGCCGCTCTCGGGTCAAGATCCACGAGTAGAGCTCTTGGTATGAGTGGTGTTTCTCCTCCCGTGTATGCCCCGGGAAATCTCAGTATGGTACTCCCATATCTTTTTAGGATTCTTGATTCGTCTTTTGTGTCCTTCAATACTGGCTTGAGCGGGTCTGCCCCCACATCCAGCAGGAGACGTCTATAGGATTCTGCTCCAAGGCCTATTCCACAGTGACCAAAACAGGTCATCAGTACGGGGGCTGGTGGCAATGGTGCTGTAGACTGGGCCATATTACTTCACTTTTTCATCCATATGATGCGACTTTAACTCCACAGTATAAGAAAGTCGATCATCTGCGTAAGCCTTGTAGACACGTGATCGTCTCATGCAATAGCAATTGAGGATTTGGATTTAAGAATATGGTAGGAATGATCCGTGCCAATGCTTTCAAGGAGGTTTGCCAAAATTACGATTAAAAATAGTCCGTGATTGACTTTTGCTTTAGCATTTTGAGCAGGGTTCCCTTTGCAAGCCATTCACCCTTGCTGATACTCATTTTTTTGCATGCTTCATCGATCCCCTTCTCGAGTGTTTCCGTCCTGACCGGCTGGCCTTTCATTGCGGCACGTATAGCTTCCCTTACCTGCCACACCCCTACAGGAACCGCGTATTCTGGGCGTATTTCGCGCAAGACCAGTACTCCTGCTTGCCTTTTTTTCTCTCTTAGGTATTCTGCAACACCTAGTCTTGCCGCAAAGTAGGCTCCAGCTATCTCAGGATAGTGATCAAGACCATTTGCATCTTCCGCATCCGCCCCAAAACCTATCTGTCCTGACTCTGTATACCAGGCCTCCTCCATCTCAAATATCCACCTGTGGGGGAACAGCAATACTGAGAATGTGTTTCCGAGGTGTTCGTGTGAGAACACCTCATAGCTGTCGATGCTCGGATGATCCAGAATATCACTTATGATATTTTTTGATATTACATCATCAGTTGCAGTGATACTCCACCTTGTCGGCACCATCCTGCGTTTTTTTCCGAACATACCTATCGAGAGACATTTTTGTATCTTTGAGATCTCAATGCCAGAATTATACAGCGATAAAATTGCATCCTCTGCCTTCATGTCCCTGTCATAGTAGATTTTCTCAATTGGTTTGCTGGATGAGATGCCAGAGAATTTTGCACTCTTTATTTCTCCTATCGGTCCAAACGGTGCAGACTCGCCATCTATTGTTGTGACCGGAACGGTGTTTCTCTCAAACTTTATTTCAGAGTCTGGCGTGTTATTTGCCATCGCAATCTCCTGCAGGTCCTCAATGTATCGTCCCTTCGGAGCATGCACTGAGACTTTTTGTACTCCTCTGACAAGATTTAATCTAAAATTCACTATTTCCTCGAGTGTTTTTCCAAGCCATCGTTCAGGTGTATCAAGTAGGCTGGTATCACCGTGAATTGGCGGGACCATCGGTCCCACTCCCACTTTTGGATAACCAAAAGAGCCTACAAAGACAGATGGTGGGCTAGAGCCTGAGATCGAGTCAGAGGAGAAGAGGTTTGCGTATTTTGAGAGATATTCATTCCAGTTTTGCTCTATTGTTCTACGAACATCTTTTGCAGTTGGCCCCACAATACAATTACTATTGTGCGCTATTTAGCCTGATTTGTTGATGCACTATAGTGTAAAGATGAGTTAAATCTCGCATGACCTTTGTAACAGCATGGTTGCTGAAAGAATCGTCTCGTTTCTTCCAAGCGCAACTGAGCTGTTATTTGAGCTTGGGGCGCATGAGAAGATAGTGGGCGTTACTCATGAATGCGTCTATCCAGAGGCGGCCAAGAGCAAACCGCGTGTGATAAGATCAGTCTTTGATTCCGATAAGATGAGCTCAGCTGAGATCGACAGGACTGTATCCGAGCTTGCCCGCAACGGTGAGGATCTTTTTATTGTAAACGAGGATGCACTAAGAAATGCCAGGCCAGACCTGATAATAGCACAGGGAACATGTGCTGTCTGCTCAGCACATACTAACGAGCTGAATAAAGCACTGCAGATCCTAGGCTACAGACCGCAGATAGAAGTGCTTGATCCGCATTCTATACAAGACATACTTGAAAGCGTTAGAAATATTGCAAGAAAAATTGAAAGTGAAGAGCAAGGCGCCAAACTTGTCACAACACTGCAGAACAGAGTCAATACAATGAAAACAAGAAACTTTGCGACAAGACCGAAGGTTTTGTGTATCGAGTGGGTCGAGCCATTCTTTACTGCCGGCCATTGGATTCCAGAGATGGTTCAGATTGCAGGCGGGATTAACGCAATCGGTGAAGCAGGTAAACACTCAAGGAGAATGAGCATGGAGGAGGTAGCAGCCACAGACCCAGACATTATTGTGATGATGCCGTGCGGCTTTGATGCAGAACGCACGTCTGCAGAATGCGTCTCAAGTCTTGCCGAAAAAAGAACATGGAAGAATCTTAGAGCAGTCAAAGAAGATCATGTGTTTTGTGTTGATGCAAATTCCTACTTTTCAAAACCCAGCATAAGGACGATCACTGGAATAGAGATACTTGCAAAGATATTCCATCCCCAAGAAACAGAGGATCTTATCGTTCCAGCAGGCTCTTACAGACGCATGACGTTTTAGGCTGTGCCATCAGAGTCATCAGAATCTGGATGCAACGTGCGCTTGCTAGGCCTCGCTGGTACAAACAATACTGTCATAACAGTATGGCAGCACTGCAGTTCATAGAATATCAGGTCTGTAAAAACTAACTTTTTGGTAATTGTGGTTTGTTTGTCAAGACGTTCCAATATTAAGACATGGTTTGTTTATTCTCAACACACATTCTCTGATATTCAACATTCGCTCTGTAATATTAAGAACGCCTGAATCATCCTTTCAAGTCCTATCTCGCGACAACAGTCGTTTGTGATTCAGAGCGTTTACTTTATCCTGCATTCAGCTCGTATGGATCTTGATGCGGTATAGTAAACCACGCCAAGTATTGCAATAGATACAAGCCTCAGTGGGATCTCGTACGCCGTCAAAAACGACGTTGCCACTCCGCCTGCAGCACCAAATGTAGAGATTATCGCAAACCCAACAGGGCCGCAACTGCATGCGCCTGCTGAGACGCCAACTAGTGAGCCAATGAAGCTTCCTCCAATCTTGCGGGTCTGCACGTTAAGCAGTATGAGTCTGAACACACTAAGTGGAATGACAAGCCCGGACATTGCGGCCACTGTGACCAACGTTACAAACGAGACAGCTCTGTCAGCTGGAACGTACAAGACAAAATATGGCTCAAAGAAGACAAATTCTGACAGATATGCAAGTATGAAGAACATTGCCACAAAAACCACAGCTGCCATTCCGATGTATTCGGGCTTTGAGAACACTATTTTTATGGCGCCAGTCAATCCCATCAGCTTCACAGACGTGCCAAAAGATTTTTCCCTATTTGCGCCTAAACAGCCTAGCTATCTTTGAGATCGCACTATCAATAGGGCAGCTGTCACATTGAATTTCTTTGTCAGATTCTGTCTTGTCCACATTTGAGTATCGCTCAATTGAATATAAGACGTTTTTGTGCCCAGTATGCTTATAATTCGAGCTGCGAACTCTAGTTGTGGGCAGAGTAATTGAGACTATTATAACCATGATTTTTGTGGGTGTGTTCGGCTCCCTGTGGTTTTTTACAAGAAAATGCGAGGTTCCTCAACCATATAGGATAGCAGTATACGATAAACTCGGGTTCCAAGTTAGCATAAGTGAGTTGAGAACGGTGTTCAATACGCATTCTGCTGCAGTCTCATTTGCAAAGCATTATTCACAGATGTTTCCCAGTTACGAGTTTGTCCTAGAATCAAGGTTGCCGCTGACAAGAAGGTTTGCATTTACGGCATTTTGGGCTCAGAGATAGTGCATTTTCATGTGATTTTGCCATAGCACCTCGTACGGCGTTACGTATCCGCAGTGCACGCAAGAGAACAGCGACTGGACAGGTCTTGCCGTCTCTTTAGGCCTCTCGTGTAGAGCTTTTATCAGGATGTGGTTATCCTTTGGCAGAACAGCATAGTTACCTGTTTCACCAATTGATGCAAAAAACTCTCGTATTGCATTTACAACTCGCGCTTTGTCAAGCGGTTCACTCTCAATCGGGGATAGCATGAATTCATGCAGCTTGGTGCTAGGTATTGCACCTACCCAGTCGGAAACAAAAACTGCCATTTCGTGTTTGAGATGCTCGGCCTCCCTGCAGTCTACCGTGATCACGCTGGTCCTTGATCGGCAGGCATTTTTAATTGTGCTTCTTGGTTGATCAGGCACTTAAGCATTGCTACAAATTTCTGTCAAATCGCTAAATACGAAATCAGACTTTGCTCAGCTTAATGGCAAGAAGACTAGCTTTCTGCGCATGCATGATGTCACTTTTTGTGATCATAACTGCGGCAACGGAAAGCTTCGCAATTGATGACAGCACGATAAAGGCAACAGAGCAAATAAAAAAGAATCCTGCCGCCATGGAAATACTCAAGAAAATTGAGATGTCAAAAAAAATTCTAGCGGAGATACAGCAAACAAAAAAGATCCAAGAACAAAAATCACTCATGCTTCAAGAGGCAAAGAAGACAGCTCAGGCAAAGCTGAGCTCTGATTTGGAGAGGATGAACAAGGACTATCAACCATACACGCCAAAGAACGCGTTTGAGAGATTTGTAGCAGACAAGCCGGCGCAAATTCAATCCATATACTGGGCCATGTTCAACTACCAGCAAGACAAGGTGAAATCAGCGCAGGATGCGCGCAGTAAAGTGCTCTCAGGCGGAGGGACAAGCGAACAAGCATGGAAAGCCTATCAGACCGAATCTGCAATAAAAAGGATCAAGATGATAGAGCTGACCAAGGACTACAACGTCAAGTATGCAGGGGCCAGTGCCGCCACACAGCTGTCATTTGACAAAAACGGTAAGCTTCCAAGAAGCGACTAGTTTTTCTTTTTAATTTTTTAATTTCCAGTTCTACCTGAGAGTCGATGACGCAAATAGAGTCTGAATAGGAATAGCGAGCCGGCCAGTACAAATGACGCTATGAGAAATGTCTCTGTATATCCAAATGATTTTGTTATGATGCCTGTACTGAGAGCTCCGCCAAATACACCCATACCAATCATCGAACTGTTGACGCCAAGATACGTGCCCTCAAATCCTTTTGGAATTGTCTTGAAGAGTAAAACAGAGTTAGCAGTGCTATAAACTGAGAATCCCAGTACCATAAGACACATGGAGATTATAACAAAGATCAGAGAGTTAGGCATCAAAAACATGTTGACAAGAAATCCCGCAACCAATATGCCGCTGATTCTTGGGGCGTAAGCAAGTATCATGGATCGTTCCTCACCCAATCTACCAATTATCTTCGGGGCCAAGAAAAATATCATTGCCATCACACATGTCTGAATCAAGTAAAGCGTGAAAACGGTAGAGTCTGCAAGGCCAAGCTGCTTGAGGAATGGTGTGAGTGCTGTAAAATACATGTTACTGCCAAAGTAGAACATAAAATTAGTCAGAAACAAAAATCCTATCTCATGTGAGACCTTTCCTTTGAGAATTATTATGATATGCTTAAAGTCGTATAGTTCAGGAACCTTTGGAAATACAAAATGATTGTGGAACCTAAAATGACTGAATATATGCTGCATTCCATGGATGGAGTGAGCTATCATACTGCGCTCAATGTGAAAGTGTGTCTTTGATATCTGCAGACTGATTACTATTGCGATTCCAGTGGAAATGGCACAGATAAGAAAATACTGGCGTGTATCAAAGTAAAAGCTCCAGACTGCGCCTATGAGCATGGCGCCAAGGCTTCCAAATGTGGAAAGAATAGATGTTCTAGCAAAAAATTTGCTCCATTGATTGTTCGGACTAGTTTCCATTACGAGCATTTGTGTTACAGGCCCGCGTGCTACTAGAAACAGTCCTGTTAGTGCCGATATTGCGTACACTATAGGTATTTGGTCCGTATAGTAGAGCCACACACAGCTAAGAAGAATCATGGAAAACGCGACTAGCAGTACAGCTTTTTTTGCGTGATATTTGTCAAGAATCTTTCCCCAGAATATAGAGCCGAGTGCGGCAGTTCCATAATGAACAGATATTACCACAGATACCTCACTTATTCCACCGCCTAGTCGTATGACAAAGAGTGGAATCACGGTGTGCAGCCCCTCGGCTGCTATGTTAATAGGGAAGACGAACCAGATCCATCTTTTGCTAATAGGCTCCAAATCTAGAATTCGAGTATGGCACGCACTAATCTACAATGCATTAAAAATTCTTGTACTGAATTGTGTAATTGTTTATCAGATACGCCTTCACTAGTTTGCGCCCATTTCCATGTCTTCCCGAAGCTCAATTACGTGGCTTTTTGGTTCCTCCACAGTAGTGCCGTTAACTCCGGTCTGTCCATCTACTTTGATTTCTTCTTTTATGTCAACTTGGCCGTCATCAGTTTCTGATTCGTGTGGGTGGTTTTCCATATATTTTTCCATCATTTTTTCCAGATCGGCATGAGTTGGATCGTGTTGTGCGATCCAGCCACGTGCAGACAAAACTGAGTAGCTTGACTCGTTTATACATGCAGGTTGCCAGTTACTTGCCTTGAAGACCAGCTGTTGACCGTCGCGACATTCTATATCATGTGGATTCACACCAAGACTGAGTTGCTGCAATGGTGGAAGTATCACATCGTCTGCCATCGTCATCATCATTTCATCTTCCATCGTAGCATCCTCCATTGCTTCCTCGTTTTCCATTTGTGCAAATGCGGAATTCAAGTATAACGTCAGCAAACCAATTATTACAAATAGAAACAGCGATGCAAACTTTTGCATTGATTGATCTGATTTGACTTAGGATTTAACCTTTTTCAAGATGATAGAATAAGACCGGGTTAGGATCACTTCGGATATGGTCAAAAGCGATTCCGAAACATTTGCTGTGGAGAAAGGATATGGACAGCAAGCGGTTGACTGGCTCAACGAAGAGGCCAAGAAAAACAATTTCAAATTCGAGGCAAGGCTTTACGGTCAGGAGATCACCACACAGAATTTCGGCAGTTTTGAGATGTTTTCTTGGATAGGGGACATACAGGTTGCAAGAAAGCTCATCGTCAAAGTTAGCAAGCGATTTAAGATCAAAGTTATTGAGGGAAGCTACAAGACCAAAGAACGCATATTAAAGATAAGCAAGCAGGACTACGGCATGGTTCGCAAGGGAGACAAGGTAATAGGACACATAGCATTTACAGCATCAAGGCTTGGCGGCAAGTGGGAAGTCTCTGCAGAAGAATTGCGATAGTGCACAATACAAATAATCATTTGAAGAATAACACCGCATGAGGATTGGACTTGTTGGCACCGGGCTTCTTGGAAACGCCGTAGGGCTGAACATTCTGAGGTCAGGGCATGAGCTTTACGCCTTCAATAGGACAGAAAGCAAGACCGCGGAGCTTGAAAAAAACGGTGCACATGTAGCAGATTCACCAAAAGAGGTTGCAGAAAAATCAGAGATCGTATTTGTAGTAGTAAAGAATGCAGATGCAGTAAGAAAGGTCTCATTTGGAGATAGATGTATCTCTTGCGGCGCAAGAGACGATCTCGTAGTGGCAGATATGAGTACAATAAATCCCAACAGCGCAAAAGAGATTGCAGAACAGTTTGCGAAAAAAAACATAACATATCTTGGGACACCTGTCATGGGAGGGCCTAACGTTGCCATAAACGGGCAACTTGTCATGATGATAGATGGTAGCAAAAACGCATATGAGAAATACGAAAAGATCTTCAAGACGGTTGCAAGCAAAGTCTTCTATCTTGGCAATATTGGGACAGCACATTCAGTCAAACTTGCAATGAATCTTCAGATAGCAATGCTCGCACTTGCACTCTCAGAAGGCATTACCCTTGCCAGAGGGGCATCAATAGACCCTCAAATATTCTTACAGATACTCAATTCCACGTATTTTAAAACTGGAATGAGTGAGACCAAAGCTTACAAAATGATAAATGACTCTTTTGAGCCCACGTTCACGCTACGAAATCTCAAAAAGGATCTTGACACCATAAACGAGGCAGCCAGATCATTTGGCCTACACCTTCCCATGTCTGCCAAAGCAAACGAAGTATACCAGAATGCAGTCGATGCTGGGTTTGGCGATATAGACTATACCGGGATTTTGGCATACCTGAAGGATGCTGCCAAGCTTTAATCACTGCTCTTTCTTTTCTGCAGATACGTCCTGTATGCAAAAGCAGTTGCCGCAAAGACCGCGGCGGAGATCACAGACCAGATAATAAATGGTACTGGTTGGACCTCCATGCCTTACCACAGCTAGAATAAAATAAATAGATTCGATTTAGAGTAGCCATATGCCCGAGATAATTTGCAAGGACTGCGGTAAGAAAATGGCTCACGAAAACGAGGACACTCTAAAGGTGGAAGAGGCTGTCCATAAAAAGTTCTGCAGAAAAAAGCCAGGCGAGTCATACAGCTATATGCATAGAGACCCACAACACATGTCAACTTTTGACCAAGAAAGGGCGGCAGACCAGAAGGGCAAGCCGATAACAAAATAGTTGAATGACATAGAACGTCTTTACAACGCTGCAATAACAGAGCTAAACCTTGGAAGCCCCAAAAAAGCGCTTGCAATTTTCAAGCAGATCTTGCAGGTCGAACCTCTCCATTTGGATTCGCTTGTAAGGTGCGGCAACATTTATGGCAAGTTCGGTAGGTACCATGACGCGATATCATCATATGATAAAGTGTTAGAGAATTCCCCCCAAAACACTCTTGCCCTGATAAACAAAGGTCTGGCACTGCACTATCTTGCAAGATACGATGATGCCATAGCATGCTATGACAAGGTATTGCAGGAAAGGCCGAGCAGTACAGTAACTCTGTACAACAAAGCATCAAGTCTTGTCAGAGCTGGCAAAGTCCAAGAAGGCCTCAAAACTCTTGAGAAGGCAATTAGCCTTGATTACTCTTACAAGTACAAAGCAAGGGCAGACGTTGATTTTGAATTCGTTGCAAAGACTAACGAGTTCAAGCGCATCGTTCTCTAAATGAACTACTGCCGGACAAGCCGGTGTCCTCTTGCCTAGTCTTGATAATTTAAAATATTTCACAGACAGAGCGGAATAGTTGGTAAAACAGGTCGATTATGACATAGCTGTGGTCGGGGCAGGTCCAGCAGGTTCATCTGCTGCATATTCTGCTGCAAGAACAGGGCTAAAGGTGGCATTGATAGAAAAGGAACAGACGGTTTCCCAGACTGTAAGGACTAGCGGTGTCACATGGATTGATAGCATACACGAGTTCGGTATTCCCAGTGACTGTTACAATCCGATCCAAAACTATTCGTTTTGCTCTCCTAATAACGAGGCGACCATCTCGGACAGAGAGCCAAGGGCCGCAGTGCTAGATGTGCGCAAAACGTACAGATGGCTTGCAGGGCTTGCCCAAAAAGAAGGCGCGGAACTTTTCACAAACACTACAGTCATCGGTGCTCAAAGAGACCAGTACGGAATTCTTCTAAAAGCTGCATCTGCAGGTGAAGAGACCTACGTTAAAGCAAGATTGGTAGTTGATGCAAGTGGATTTCAGACTGTTGTAGCAAAATCACTTGGGCTTGTTTCTCAATGGAAAAGATTCGGAGCAGGTGCAGAGTTTGAGGCACAAGTAGAAAATGTCGACAGGCACACATGGTGGCTGATGGTAGGGCAAGAGTACTCGCCTGCAGGATATGCGTGGATATTTCCGACTGGTGAGAAGACAGTACGGATAGGTGTCGGAATCGGCAAACCAGAATCACAAGTCGATCCGACAGAGCGCCTCAAAGAATTAATTGAGAAAAGAAAAGGCCCGATTGCAAGGCTTGGCAAAATAACACCTATAGAATTTCATTACGGACTAATTCCAAATGATGGACTGAGAAGAAAGACAGTCTATGACAACCTCATACTGGCAGGTGACACCGCTGGGCAGGCAAACCCACTGGTCTTGGAAGGAATACGTTATGCAATAAGATTCGGAAGGCTTGCAGGACAAATAGCATCCGATGCGGCGATAGGCGACAGACTAGATGAGAAGTCGCTTGCACGTTATGAGGAGAGTTGGAGAAAGGCAGTAGAATCAAAAATAAACTCGGCTGCAAGAGTTCAGGCTCGATGGATAGGCCTTGATGATAAACAGTGGGACGAAGAGATTGACATAATCAAGGAGCTAAATGCAGATGAGTTTCTTGACTTTATCAAAGCCGATTTTGGCCTATCAAGCATAATCAAGATGGCAGCACACCACCCAAAAGTAGCAGTAAGGCAGCTGTTCAACATTGTAAAGGGCGCAGCAAAACGCAACTAGTTGACTCTGAAGAAATCAGAGACAACGAGGTCGTGATATTGCAGCTGTACCACATACGTTCCGCGCGGATACTTTTTGTTTATTACCTGGTTAAATGAGCCAGATGCGGAATCCTTGAGCGGAATCTCATCTACCCGCTCACCCTTTTGATTAAAGATGTCTATGAAGATATCCTCGCTGAATGCAAGCGTCTTTTGTATAGCGCCTGAAATATAGAGTTTATCGTCTTGAATGGTAACATCAATTACCGCGGTGCGAGAACGGCTTGGCAGATACCTTTCTATCATAGATTGCAATTCAGTCATTTTTGATTTCGATGTGGAGAAGTCTTTTTTAGCAAGCGCAGTTTCTATTTGCTTCATGGTAGAGTCGAATGTGGCCTTATTTGCCTGATAGTTGTTGCCTCCGAACGTATTGATGAAGGACTTTAGTTCCTCATACTCCCTTGCATAGTCTACGGTCTTGAGATCGGTTGAGCTGAACACGGGTCGAGTCTTGTCAGGCACGTCTACAATCTGCGATGCCTGGTATGCTTGGTATTCTAGCAGTACCACATACATTCCCGGCTCGGATGGTGCATACCATTGCGTGAATATTTCTCCGTGTTTTGTGTCGCTGAATTTTAATGTGCTATACTTGCTTCCTTTCATATCGTATACTGTCAGATACAGGTTCTCCCTCCTATCCATTATCTGCTTGTCGACAGCGCCACTCATAACCCATATCTGCTTTTCAGGATTATACGATATGTCAAAGATGATCTTTTTGTTTTTCATCTCAAGCTTGTCTGCAAGAAAGTTTCGTATTTCATTTATCTTGGAATCGGCGTCGACAAAGTTGCCGTACTCTACAAGCTCATATGCTTTTTCCTTGAGTTTGTTGAACTCGTTGGCATTTTCAGCAAAATCAGCGTTGTAAAATTGGGTAGCAAAGTCTGAGAGATCGCCAATCTTTTTACGATACTCTATTTTCCTGATTTCACCCGCAGAATATCCAACCTCTGAGCCAAATGGGTCTTCAGAGTATTTCTGTGAAACCTGCTGCCATTCTGCAAACGATTCTCTCACTATAATATCTGCCCCATCAAGGTCTCCTTTGATTACAAGGTTCCTTGCCGTTGAAAGCTTGTCTTTTAGCGAATTTACATAGTCCACGATCCTGGAAGGAATCTATTGTGGATTATTCCAAGGTTGGCAAGGTTCTCAAGTGATTGTGCACGCTGTAAAATATCAGATGCTCTTATCTTGTATGCGTCCTTGCTGTAGGATGCAAGTTTTGCCTCAATTATTGGCTCTTGTTGAGAAGCCCATGCTAAAAGTACCTCGATTTTGTCTATTTTACTCACAGTTGGACTTCCCTTCTCAAGCTCGATTGCAGTGTTTATTGCCTTTAGCGCATTATTGATTGTGACAAGACTTTCATAGTCTGCTTGCAGTTCGGCCTTTGTGCGCAACTTTTCGTAATCGAATTTGAGTACTGAGAGAGGACTTCGCTTTTCCCTCAATTCGTTTATCACTCCATCAAAGTCCGCCACAACTTTCAGTATTTCTCCCACCGTAGTTGCAGCCCTTACCTGCTCCAGCATCGTTTCGAATGAGGAAATTAGTTTTGGATCTGCGTTGTTTGCCCTTGAAAACTCGATCGTAGTTGAAATTCTAGCTGATATGTCTATGACATTTTTCATGTCAAGAATGTCCTTCTTGAGTAAGACTATCTGTTCCGGAGATGACGCAGTGCGGAGATTCAACATCAGCTCGTCCAGTCTTGGTTTGATTACTTCAGCCAGTTCAGGCTGTGGATCTCTTGTTATGAACCTATCAACTCTGTCAAGATTTCGAAGTAATACTATAGCATCAAAGAGTGTGTCTACACGGTCCTTTTGCTCAAGAAAATCAGACAATGTTTCTTTTGTCAAGAGCGATTCGCGTAACGTGCTCCATTCGTTTCGTATTGTAAGTGTGAGGACATCATCCTGTCGTAGCGTTGTATCAAGCGTTCTTGCTTTTGTGATCATATCAAGAAGATCTCTGAGATCCTCAATGTAAAGCGGTCCTGTCCCGCGTGCAAATATGAAACCAATCTCTTCCTTTAGCTGCCTGTTCATAATTGAGTTGGACTTGGTCATCATGTTAAGTAGTGTCTGATTAATTTCCTCATACGTTGGTGGCTGCTCCGAAGGAACTTTTTGCGGCGTAGCATTTGTTATTTGCACATATACGTCACTTATCGTGCTCAGTGCCTCCCGGTTGTTACCTATGTGGGCATAAAACATGGCAGCATACACCTGCTCCTTTATTTTTTTGGCTCCTGACTGATCAAGTACTGACGAAGTCACCATTTTATCTACAATTTCAAGCGATGCATCAATAGCAGGCCTAAATGTAGGATTTAATCCGAATGTGTCAGACTCTTCAAAATCAGATAGAAGTACATCGGTGTAAAGATCACGCATCTGTATTATGGCAGTAGAAGATGCAGAGATCGCCCTTATCTGGTCAAGTCTATCTGCAAACTCTGTTGCGGCACTCTCACTGTCAAGCGAGTTTATTTTTGATTCAAGAAGCGATGTTGCCGCGGAAATGTATTCCACGTCAGTACTTGCCTTGACCCTTTCGCTTTTCAGTACGAATTTGTCAGATGCCGTAAAATCGCCATAAAACACGCGCACTGCATACTCGCCAGGTATTCCACATATGCTCCCAGAAAGAGTTCCAGGCTCGGTGATAAAGTGGCCATCAGACAATGGCTTTAGCTGCTGGACTTGGCAGAGATCCCCACGCGGATTTAGTATCTGCACTACGATGAACAGGTCAGGTGAGATTTGCGATACTTGGCCAAAGACGAAAATCTGTTCATCGCGCTTGAACTCTCCGAATGTGTCAAGCAGTGTAATCTGTAATGTCTGTCCATGCGCTATTGCAGGCACAAGAACGATTAGCGCGAATGCTGCCAAACCAATCCGTCGCATAGAAATTAAAAAGTCTGAATTTACTACTTAAGTCTTGGGTATCTTTGTTCCGCAGTGTGCTCATGCCACCAGAATCTGTCTTGCAAATATCCCGCTTGGAGTTGCGTTCGGTTCTTCTATTTTTGGAATGTTTGTCATAAAGCAGAGAGCATGAACCTGTTCTCCAGTACGCTTGCCACATTCAAGGCAGATCATGCTCACAGGCATTCTACATTCTGCACACACGGTGCATTTTGTGAGCTTTCCACCGCAATTTCTACATGATTCATCTGGCATGTTTCTCATTGTCGCTGTTCCAATTTTGCATATAAGATTTGAGTAGAAATTGTTCGTATCAAAGCTCAGTACGCTTCTTTTTGCGTAAGCGCACATACAGCACAGATGCTAGCACTATAACACCTACTGCTATAGAGACAAACCAAGTATTGTCCGCAATATTGGACGTTTTTTGCTCAAGCATAGTTTCTATTACATCCCCGCTGTCCTGTCCGACCACAAGAAAGCTAGTTGAGTAGATATCAGGTCTGAGCACTGAGTCGGAAACGGCATATAGTTTCAAATCCACTGCGCCTATTTCCATCTTTTTTGTTTCTTCGCCAGTTAGTATCAGCTTTGAGGTGTTATCTATCACTGGCAGCACTCCACCTGCCACCTGCTCACCGCGGGCATCCGTGATAAAATAATACAATACGGATGTGTTAGATACCACAATTGGGATCTCAATTGAAGAGCCGGATTCAATCTTCTCTGGAACGCTAATGCTTGTGATTTGTGGCAAATCCACACTCTCAAATTCTGACCAGTGCCCTGCGGCGAACGGATAATTCTCACTCACAAATGCTTTTATTGTGATTGTTCTTGCCTCAGGAGAGTAACTCTGCAGATAGAACGGCCCATTACTAATCACGGCATGATTCTTCTCCTTTATCCACTCTATTGCAGCCAAATATCTTGATTCATAGTACTGCCAATCACTGCCTTCCAATGCCGGTGGAACCTGTTTTTCGACTATAAACTGCTCAAGATATTGCTTTATGAGAGACGCATCACGTGGAACTATGAGTGAGAGCCAATTGAGGCTCTTTGCCTGTGCATCAGTTCTTGAAAACGAAGCCTTGCCGTCCACCACTGCCTGTTCCATGGCATACATAATTTCCCAAGGCATTGTCACCCATACTCCGCCCCAATCAGCAATGTCTGATTCATCAAAGTGCCAATAATTCACGTAAACTTCTACAGTATCCTCATCAAGAGGCCTGAGCGCAACTAATGTGCTAGCCCCTGGCGCGGCCTGCGGTGAGTATTCCGGGTCAAATGTCTTGTCATTTTCCTTCTGCGTTGCCCATTCCTGCGTAAAGTAGACAGAGTATAATACGTCGTTCAAGTCGATTTTCTGACCATGGTGCCAGTCCCCTAGCAACAAATCATATGTTATCTTGCTTACTGCCCTTGCGTTGGGTCCAACTAACTCCCACTCTTGCAAATCTGGATTCCACCTTATTGCATCGTCAGGCACATCCAAAGTTCCTTCAGGTCCTGCACTCTGGACACTCCAGCTCTGCCGCACCGCAAAATTTTCTCCAGAATACGGATTTTTGAAAATTCCTGGATCATATAATGTGTCCCAGACATTTTTGCTATACATGTCTGAGAATCCCCTAATTGGGTTCCATGCCCCCTGATAGATCTGCTTTACTCCGATTTTCAGATCAGCATCTCCTGTCCTTGAGTTTATTGCGGTAAACCTTGTTGTGATTCCTCCGCCAAAATCGTTTATGACACCTTCGACATTTTTGTTTGTCACGTACGGGTCTATCTTTGCCGCAAGGAATATCCTGACAGACTCGTTTACTCCCTCCTTTGTTGCAAGCTTGATTAACGCCGCCCGTTCATCTGAGGATGTAAAGTTTGCCGAATAGATTTTCTGTGTTATCTCATCGAGCTTTGCGTTCTTGTAGTTCCAGTATGACGGATTGTTAAGCCCAGGCATATTTGAGAACCATGGTGCATACATCTGCGCAAGTCCCAACGGATCATACTTTACAAAAGCAGATCTTCCGGCATATCCTTCCGTGTATATGCTCCATCTTAGTTCCGCAGGATCAGAGCCATACACTATAACAAACGCCTTGTTCAAATCACCAAAATCTTTGCTGACAACAAATCCAGATTTTTCAAGCTCAGATGAGATTATCTCGCCTATAGATTTTCTTACCGCATCATCATTTCTGATAAACACTGTAACTTCTACAGGCTTGCCCATGTATGTCCACACGCCATTGATTTTCTCTGCACCGTTTTTTTCAAGAGTCTCAGATATCACTTGGCGGGCGTACTCTGGATTGTATCTAAAGCCGAACTTTTCAAGCTCGTCTACAATTAGAAGATAATCAGGATCAAAAGGCCCATAGTTAGATACCATTGGGACCCCGTATCCACCCATAAGCTCGTCTACTATCAGGTTTCGGTCAACAAGGTAATTTAGTGCAAACCTAACTTCTTGAAACGCAAACGGATTGAATTTTTCTCCTTGTGCAGGATTTAACAGAAGCGAAAACGAGCCGCCCGTAGTGTAAAACACCTTCAGGTTTGTCAGCGATTCTTTTTGTTCGAGCAGCTCAAACGGCATACGAGAATAATACATGTCCAAATTGCCCTTTTTTACCTCCTCAAGAGCAGTACTTTCTTCAAGATATTGAATGAATTGCACTGTATCAACATATGTTCCCTTTTCTGCAAACGCCGGACTTATTCCGGACGAGATGATAAGAAACAGGAAAAAAATCCTCACACAAGTACTTGCATGACATCCAATTTAAAGCTCCAAGGATGCCACAGTATATTCCAGCACATGATGCAAATTATCTGCAACATTTAAAATTAAAAACAAGACAGATTGTTCATGAGCAGCAGGATATGGCTTGGAGGAATAGATGGCGTGATTCCAGGAGGGATAACTGCCAAAGATTTTTCAATCGTAGCCAAGGTGGACAGTACCACTGCCAAGAAAATGCTAACTGAGATGGCTCAGAATCAAATTGGGCGAATGGATGGCGAGACCATCGAATTTACAGATGGGGACAAGATAAAAGCCGCACTCTATGCCGTACTAAAGGGAGCTACGATAGATGATGCTGCAGCACACCTGTCATGGAGGGATTTTGAAGGTCTTGCAGCCCAGATACTTGAAGAAAAGAATTTTTCCACTGTTAGAAACCACATCATGACAAACCCACGCATGGAAATAGACATTATAGGAATAAAGCTTGGAATTGCCCTGCTCATCGACTGCAAACACTGGCAAAAACACAGTCCCTCTGCCCTAGATGCTGCCGTACAAAAGCAGATAGAGCGCACAAAACATTATGTAGCAAAGACCAAGGGAGCGGTTGCGGCTCCTGTGATAGTCACGCTATACCAAGACAGGGTGAATTTTATCAACAAAGTGCCCATAGTCCCTATTTTCCAGCTTTCCTCATTTATCGACGAGTTCTATGGAAATCTTGAGGACATTAAGACTATAAGAAAAGAGTAACAACAAAGTATGCCACGCTGCCAGCCATGAACGCCTTGCTGATGTTTATGCATCGGTCAAGTGCTCTGGAACAGTCCTCAAATACGGACATTCCCATAAGATTCACGTTACTTTTTTGCTCCAATATTTCAAACTTGCCCGGCTCCAGCTGCCTTTCTGCTTTTTTTGCAATCTCAAGATACCATGCAGATATCTGTTCAGGAGGCGTTATCTTGCCAAAATAATAGTAGCCATCCCTTGTCCTGACTATCTGGGATGAATAGTGAGTATCCGAGGTGCACACTTCAAGCAGCGTCATGTTGTTTTTTGCAAATTCCTCTACGATCTTCTCTCGGAGTCCGTTTTCCATATTGTTTCCATCCGCCCATGCGATATAGTATTTGGAGCCCATAATTTTCAGACACAGCACTCCAAGACCGCCAGGACCTAGGTCTTTGATGTTAAGATTCATTCCCTCTGAATTGGCATAACCAAACTCTATCGTACCTCCTTGTTTTGTTATCAGCGTCTCAAGGGCAGTCTTTGCTGCCTTGAGCAGATCTTGCGAATCATGCTCTGATATTTCCTTTCCCATCGCGTTGTGGCAGTCAACCACAAAGAGCCTCTGAAAGTTCCTGTTGTTTGCAAACTGTTCTATTTCTTTTTTGATATAGTCTGGAACATCCTCCATTCCATGTGGAGACAGTGAGAGAAACAGGACGGCCGTCTTCTCAAATAGCAGCCCCACCACCCGGGCCCTGTTAACTTGTATTGTGACTGGTTCGGTGCATGTCGTGCCCTTACCAATGCTGGATTCCACTGACAGTCCCTTCAGATAGTTTTCGACCTCTTCTTGGGATGGCAGGTTAAGTGCGTGATCTGATATACTGTGCATTACCATTGCAGACGAATTTAACGTCTTGTATATTCTATACGTGATGTTACTTCCGCCTATAGGATAGTACGGTCCAGGATGTATATCTGGAAGAATCATCCTAAAATCACGGCTGCTTGATTGCAGCTTTATCTGTGTGGTGATCACAGTAGACGGTTTTGCTTTTGATGATAGGATTGACTCGACCTCATGAAAGTTTGACTGAGAGCGTGATGCAAGATATCCCTGAACAAGCTTGTGTGTGCTTTCAATTCCAGGTCGTCCTGCCCTGTCGGTGATCACCGACCAAACTGATGCCACCACAATGAAGACTGCCCCCATAGCCACCGTAGCAGGTGCAAAGCTTTCCGGCCACATTGCAACCGGAACCAGTGCAAGAAACATTCCAAGTGGTTGCATAAAACAAAGCGAGAGTGCCTTCCTTAGTGAAAGGCCCAAAGTGGTTGTCAGCAGACCAAGTCTAAAGCTTGCAAAGATCATCATTCCTTCCGTCAGATAGAATAGGGAAAGCGATTCTTTTGAGAGCACTACTGATGCTGCGATACCACATAAAATTATTCCAAGCCAGAGGAAGTTTCCAAAGAACGACATGTGAAGTGCTTTTGAGTACTCTTTGTTCTTGATCATCCTCGAATCGACATACTGTGTTGCAATGAGCACTGCTATTGCAGCTGGGATCCTAAACGCCATCTCATCTGCCCTGCCAAGGTAGACTGCCACGACTATCGCAGATGTAATGATTGCCGTAATAATCGAGATTATAAGGGATACCTTGTGCGAAGATGGTGTTAGCAGTGTTAGCGAATACCGCCTGTGGATATTAGATACATTGTCATTTGATTCTGTCATTTGACTCTACTTTATCAGGAAGATGTCTAAAAGCCAAGATACTACAATCAGTCCGACAGGAATTGAAACTACAATTCTTGGATCCAGTCTGTAGCCTTTTGTTTCGTCTTCAAAGAAGCGCAACAGGCCAGCGCTTGATGCTGGAAGTGGGGCTCCTTTTTTCTTGCCGCTACTGCTCATTTAATGAGAAGCCCGGGGGATAAAATAAATACTTTTTGTCAACTGAGGTCACTTTTTGATCTTCTGAATAGTCTCAATAAGCGCATTAATTGACTGGAGAATTTGCTGTTGTTTTTGATAGTCTTTTTCTGCGTCCAGCTCTTCTGTAAGCTTGTCAAGTTTTTTCTGGAGTGTCTGCAGAAGCGGATCAGAGTCGTCCTTTTTCTTGGCCTGTTCCATCTTTTCCTTGTCAGGTTCCCTTCCACAGCTGACACATAGTGCGTTTCCGTCCTTTAATACCCGCACTCCGCTGCAATATGGACACGGCTCTGCAAGAAGCGTGGCTCCTTTTAGCAACATCTCCACTGCTTTTTTTCTTAATGCGTCAGACATTTGGGTTAATTTGTGATCCGCATTGTTAAAAGTTTGTTGCGGTGTAAGACATCTCCTCAATAAGGCTTAATAGACCGTTTGAGGTGATCATAGTGTAACCAATGGCGGTAATTTGCAACACTTGTGGTCTTCCTGAAGATTTGTGTGCCTGCGGTGATCTTAACAAAGAATCATCAAAGATTGTTGTTCGTTTAGAAGAAAGGAGATTCAAAAAGAAAGGCACCATGATTGAAGGTCTCAATTCAAAGCTGAATGACATTCACGGTACCCTCTCTGAGTTGAAAAAAAAATATGCTTGCGGTGGAACTGCAAAGGATGATTATATCTTTCTGCAAGGCGACCACCGCGAGACCATGAAAGAGACATTGGTCAAGCTAGGATATTCTGAATCAAGCATCGAAGTTCATTAGGCTTGCAATCATACAAGATATTTCAGGGCATTGCGATTCCTTATTCTGCCCTAGTATCGGTAGTTTTTGGCCTGATGATTTTCTCGTTTCCCATAGGGGCATATCTTTTCTTTAATTCAAATCTTGGCGGCAGTATAGACTACCAGTACCCACTATATGAGATAGAGTTTATCAAGGCACTAGACCTCCAGTGGACCTCGGAGATCCAAATTGGCGATGTATTCATAGCAGTATGGATTTTCTTTCTTGTCATTTTCGTGATTGCAAGCCTTGGGCCAAGCAGAAATTTTATGCGCGTCCTCTCCCCAATAATGTCAGGCACTGCAGAGCACCAGGATGGCAACTATCTTGTCCACACGATAAAATGGTTCTCAGTTATAATCATACTATCGGCTGCAATAGATGTAGTACAACGTAGCTTTGGAGTAAACATCACGCCTCCACCGTTTGGAAATGATCTTGTACAGCTTCTCTCAGTGACATTTGCGCCAATAATAGAAGAGATAGGATTTAGAATCATACTTGTTGGCATTCCCGTCTTTTTGCTGTACGCAAAAAGAGCATCAGCCAAGGACTTTTTCAGATCTTTGTGGAATCCATCGGCAGTACTTTCGATATCAGATGTAAGAAAAGCTTTGATAGTAATCATAGCGTCGGCCGCCCTGTTCGGCCTTGCACACGTAATGAGTGAGCAGGGGTGGACCTCAGGCAAGATGGCACAGGCCACTATGAGTGGCATCATAATAGGTTGGGTGTACATAAGATATGGCTTCGTCTCCGCCCTGCTTATACACTGGGCCACAAACTATATGGTTTTCTCATACGGATATCTTGTTGCAAGCGTCAATGATGTAAAGATAATGGACGCATTCTCCCACTCACTCATTCAAACAATAGAGATTCTTCTTGTGGTAACAGGAGTACTCTCGCTTGCGATGATTTGGCTTGGTCGCAGAAAAGCACTAAATGTTTAACGCCATCTTCAGTCCTTTGTAGCGGTTCCTGATGGTCACTTCTGTGACGCCTGCGGCCTCGGCAACATCTCGCTGCGTTTTGTTTTCTCCGTTTGAGACACATGCGACATACAATGCGGCCGCGGCAAGACCCATCGGATCTTTTCCAGCAGATATCTTGTTTTCTTCTGCGTTCCTGAGAATCCTTGCGGCTTCACGCTTTGTCTTCTCCGATAGTTCAGCCTTGCTTGCAATCCTTGAAACGCATTTTATCGGATCCACTACGGGCATCTTCAAACTGAGTTCTTTGAGCAGCAATCTGTAACATCTTGCAATGTCCTTTCTTTTTATGTTGCTTGCAACACCGATATCCTTCAGTGTTCTTGGTGTTTCTGTGTCCCTGCATGCGGCATACAATGCCGACGCAATGAGAGCAGAAATTGAGCGGCCGCGCACCAGCCCTTTTTCGATTGCCTTTCGGTAAATGTATGCTGCCTTTTCGATCACAGCATCTCCAAGCGCCAGCTTGTCCTTCAGTCTGCTAAGCTCTGAGAATGCCTGCCTGAAATTTCTGTCAGCCGGCTCGTGTACCTGACTCCTAGAATCCCACGTTCTGAGTCTCTCTATTGTGTTCTTCATTGACGATGACAGTGGTTTGCCTGCAGCGTCCTTGTCTGCCTGGCCTATTATGGTAGCAAGCCCCATATCGTGCATTGCAAGCGATGTTGGAACTCCTGCCCTGCTTTTTCCTTCGTCATCTTTTGAGAATGAGCGCCATTCAGGCCCCGATTCGATGCTTTCCTGATTTATCACAAAGCCACACTTGGCGCAGAAATTTTCCCCAGTGTCATTGTCAGTTACCAGAGACCCTTTACCACAGCGTGGGCAACGGGATGTTTTATCTACATTTTTTACCATTTTTTTCTAGCCTGTTTTCTGTGATTTTCAGATTCTAATTTCTAATTATAGATAAGTTTATCGATGAAAATCTCAGAATCGTACCTGAAAAATCGGTATTTAGGATGGCTTCCAGCCTTTTGGCATTGAGCCGCGTGTAGAATCTGACTTTGGCTCATCTCTTTTGGCCTCTGTGTCTTTTGGCAGTGAGCCGCGTGGGGATTGTTGATCATAGACGCTCTGATGTTGCTTGTAGCTCTGGTCGTCTGTTGCAAGTTCTGCCTCTCCTCTGTTGGTCTTGTATCCACCAGATGCTTCACTTGTATCAACACCTCGGAGATATTTTGGATCAATTCCTGTCTGGATGTACTCTGATTCGCGTTTTGCCTTTTTGTTGCTCCAGAAGAAGAATCCGCCTGCTCCTGCAGCTGCCATTCCGGCCATGCCATATATGATGAATACTGGGAATGAGCCAGTCGATGTTTGGGCAGCAGATGTCGGTGCGGTTGCAGAGACTCCTACCACCTCGTGATCTTGTAATCTATCAGGAGATGCATAGCCTGCAAGGAAGATGTTCGCAGAGTCCCCAGACTGGACAGTCCTTACACTGTAGGGTGCATCCTTTGTAAACGATGCGTGGACTTCTTTTTCTCTTACCTGTCCCTCTCTGAAACTGCTCTCACCCATTGTAAACGATGATACTACAACTTTGGCTCCCGAAAATCCAAATTTGCTAGTCTCTGCAGCAATTCCTGTAGGATCAAACAAAAAGTGCCAGTTTGTTAGCGGCTGGTTGCCTATCCCTGATGCATCTATGAGTCCCATAGCAAGGACGGATTCACCTTCCGTACCGGCTATCTGTGCTGCAACTGTTGGATAATACTTTTTAAAGAATGATAACGGCTGGTTTATCTCAATTTCTCCATGTTCTTGGGTTGTAAGTGTGATTGGTGCATTGGTCTGGATTCCCCTCCATGCCACATCAAATAGTGCAGGCGTTCCTTGTGAGTATTCACGGATTAAAAATCCCTCTATTGTAGGCGTAAGTATAATTCTATAGTCAACAGACGCATTATCGCCTCGTCCATAAAGCGAAGCTCTGTATTCTATTTTGATATCGGTGATGTGTGTTGAGCTCTGTGCCCTCGATAGGCTCAAGTTAAGCTCATCCAGTAGTTTCTGAATTCCAGGTGTGTTCGAATCTGCAACGACTGTAACTGAGTACTCTTGGCCCCTCAGCGCGTCTGCTATTGCTCCACCCTGTTTGTATTCTATGAAAACCGTTCTCTGGAATGTGAATTTTGGTATCTGTGCAGTCTCGAATGTTTTTGCGTCCCAGTTGAGCTGGGCTGCATACGCCGGAGAAACTACACTCATAACTAAAAGACTAACTGTAACAGTAAAGAGTGCGGCGCCCTTTTTCACGCACAGACTGCCAATCGTCGCAGTAATAAATCTTCCCTGAATTATGAAAATCGCTAAAAAATTTTTCAAAAAACACAGTTCCGTGTTATGATTTTATTTTTCGTGAAAAAACATTGGAAAACATTCGATATTGAAAGGGTAATATGGATCCGCCGACTCTTACAAAAAGAGGTTTTAGAGTAGATGATAACAATTCTTGCTGGAGGCACTGGCTCTGTAAAGTTTGTACGAGGACTAATATCCCAGACACGGGACGTTAACGTAGTCTGCAATGTGGGCGACAACTATTGGCTTTACGGACTGTATGTGTGTCCCGACATAGACACCATAATCTACGGCTTGGCAGACATATTGGATTATGAAAAAGGCTGGGGCATAAGGAAGGATACTTTTGGATTTTTAAGACAAATGGAGATATTCGGAGAAGAGACATGGTTTAGAATAGGCGACAGGGATGCGGCAACACATCTCATTAGAACTAACATGCTAAAGAATGGCAAAAATCTTGCAGACATTACAAAATGGATGTGTGAAAAGTTTGCGGTGGAGGCAAAGGTCATGCCAGTCACAGACAATACCATCGAGACCAGAATAAACACAAACAAGGGGGAGATGCACCTGCAAGAATATTGGGTAAAGTACAAGGGAAAAGACAAGGTTGAAGGAATTCAGTATATAGGCGCAGACAAGGCAAGGCCCAACCCAGAGGCAGTAAACGCAATACATGATTCAGAATTGATAATAATTGCTCCAGGCAACCCGTTGACCAGTATAGGCCCAATGCTTCAGATAAAAGGGATTAGAAAAGAACTGTCAAAGAACAGAAAGCGCGTAGTTGCGGTGAGCCCCCTGATAGGCAACAAAGCGTTTTCAGGTCCGGCCGCAGAATATATGGCAGCAGCTGGCATAGAGGTCTCACCCTACGGCATAGCCCAGATGTATTCTGATGTCTGCGGAAGCATTGTCATAGATTCCAAGGACAGGCTGATCACAAAAAAGATTCAGAATCTAGACATGAAAGTATACGATACCAATATCAAGATGACCAACAAGCTCACAGAGGACGCCTTGGCATCATTTGTACTAAAGAACGTGCGCGTATAGATTGCAAATAGCTGCAATTATTCCCGTAAAAACATTTTCAAGGGCAAAGAGTAGACTTGGCCTTCCGCAGGAAAAAACTGCGGAACTTTGCAAGCTAATGTTAGACGAGGTCCTCTCGGCAATCTCACAGACACCGTCGATACAAAAGATCATCGTCGTATCAAGAGACGAGGACGCATTCAAGCTTGCAAGAAAGTATGGCGTCAAAGAGATTTTTGATCAATCCGAGAATGGTGTGAACGAGGCTGTCGCTCTTGCAGAAAAATTTCTTCTTGAGATTGGGTTTGACTCGTCGGTGGTTTTTCCGCAAGACATACCGCTTGTACGCCCTCACGACATTCAAACACTACTCTCCTTTCAAAAGTGGGACAACTCGATGATTGTGGTTCCGTCAAGAAAATTTGATGGAACCAATGCTCTCCTAAGAACACCACTAAATGTGGTAGAGACCCATTACGATGAGGACAGCTACAAAATACACCTTACCACCGGCAAGTCGCGCAATGTCAGAACATCGTTTGCTCTTATCAACAGGATAATGTGGGATGTAGATGACAAGTCAGATGTTGAATTTATCATGAGTAACATTGAAAAACAAGAACTTGCAATAAAGCTGCAAAACATACTGGAGAGAAGATGATACCATTAATCGGAGTGTTTTTGGCAGTAATAATGTCTGGAAGCGTAATTCCAGGTGGCACCGTGTCGTTTTACGTGCATGATGATGATCTGAATACTAGTCATCGAGGAATTGATGAGATATCAACTGCAGGTCTTCTCACAATCACCCTTGCTGGCACCCCCATACCAGGACCATCAAAGATAGTGGAAACAGGAGTCAATTCTGGCGTGTTCGTCGGCAGAGTGAGCATACCTGAAACAATCAACGGCAGGACAGTGCAGCAAGGTGACACATTAATAATAAAATACAATGACGAATCGGACTCGTCTGGCTACCCCAATACAGCATCACGCTCCACATCCGTTGCAAAGACAGAAAGCAAGTTCAGCATATCTTCCACCAAAATAAGGCCAGGCCAATCCTTCCAGGTAAAAATCTACAGCCCCAACTACAATCTTGACTCAAGAAACGCCGATAACATTTCCCTGAGCCTAATAGAGTTCAAGGGAAGCAACGGTGTCAAGACCACGCTTGCAAACAAGGCTTTCGATCCGAGGCCGACATCTCTGAGGGAGACTGGCGATAACACCAACCTGTTTGTGGCCACCCTCAAAATGCCAAAACAGATTGACGGCAAGACATTAAAGATGGGATCAACGGCTGAGCTAAAGTTCAAGGATTCAACAGGTCCATCAAGAACCACTGAGACGTCCAAGATAAACGTCAGAATAGGATCTTAGAAAAACTGCGTGCTGGCCGTAACCCTCCTTCTGTTTTAGATGAGCATTTCGCTTTGCAGCCTACCTGAACTTTGTGCAGGTCATACGTTCTGTTTGGCTTTGCTCTGCACGGGTCAGACATTGCATTCCGTCCTGCCGGAAACCTCAGGTGTTCCATCATCGTACTCCAGTTCGGATTTTTTCTGTTCTGTTGCCAATCATCTCTGAGTTTGTGTCTCCACAACGTGCTCCTGCATTGAGGGAGGAGTTTCCTCTGCTTTCGCAGCGCTCATCCGCCAGCTCGCATATGCAGTACGCATCAGTCGTATATCACTGTTTTATCTTAGAGTCAAAATAGTCCTCATCGTATCTGCCTCTTGCGCGCCGTGCCTTAAGCGAATATCCAAGATGAACCACATCAACATAAATTCTGTAAAGATATCTGTTCTCCCTCAGCCTTGACGATATTATCTTCCAGATCGTCCTTGCATGAAATTCGGAGAACCTATGATCACGTATTACCATGACCGATTTTTTCGTCCTGCTTAGCACCTCAAGCGTCTTTGGCGAGAAAGCTGAATCGGCTTGGTTTCCTGCACCGAGTATTATTATCTCAGATTCGACCTTGTCAAATACTTCAAGCAGGCTAGGCGCCACATTCTTGGTCTTTGGATATACTTTCTCAAACTGGACATTCTTCATTTCCAAATCAAACATCATTTCGTTTATGGCATTCATTACCTCAAGCTCATCCTCAGGTGATTCGACCACGCCGCGCACAACTCGGATCTTGCTTCCAAATGATTTTGAGATAGAGTTTGCAATCCTCAGTCCCAAATTGGAATGCCTCCCCTTATCATATGATACAACGATGTTCTGAAAATCTACGTCTATGTTTTTGCCTATCTTCATGCCCACAAAATCACAAGTTGAAAGCGAGAGGAGCTTACGGTTGCTTCGCAAGTCGGAAAAATCCATTATTACCAAGTTTATTCCCTGTTCTTCCACGGTAGCCAGAATCGCATCCGTTACGTCGTGTGACATCCTCACAAGATATCTGTGTCTGATCGGATTTGGTATTGATTTTTTGAGCTTGTCAAATACTGCAATTGCAGATTCTCCTACCTTTGATGAGAGGGAAAGTGGCAGGTGGACTGGAATGTGGACAACAGAGAGGACTGAGATCTCACCCTCCTTTTCGCTTGCTATGGCATTTGCGATTTTAAAGTAATGCATGATGTATTTTGGGTGGTAGATAATCAGTATGCGGTATTCCCTTCTTTCTTCCGGACCCTGATTGTAAATCAGCGGGGCATAGTGTTCGATTTCTTTTTTTGATGTGTATGTCTTGTAAATGATAAAACCTGCCACAGTCCACACTATTGCAATTGCCCACGATTGTGGATGCATAAAGAGAAGATATACAGACAGTCCCACCGCCGAAAGAATTCCCAGTGTAGGAATGAGCGGAAAAAATGGCGTCTTGAATGTGTATTCCAGCTTTTTCTCGTACAGACGTCTTATGCTTATTGCAGCATAGTTTACCTGTGCAAACAGGAATAGGAACATCACGCTTGCTGCAAACGCAATTTCTGTAAGATCAAGTGCAAGTGCTAGCACCAGCATTATTGCCCCCGATGCGATTGTTGAGACTACCGGTGTCTTGTACTTGGGGTGGATTTTGCCGAAGGGTTGAGGCAGATTGTACTGCGAGCCCATTGCATACGAGACGCGGCTTGATGAGTACGTAGTCGCATTCAATGCTGCAAGTGTTGAGACAAATGCACCTACAAGTACTATGAGTGCTCCGAATGGAAGAAGATGACGCGAGGCCTCGATTATCCCAAGCTCGCCAAAGCCTCCAATATAGGACCATGACGGCTCCCCAAGTTCAGATGATGAAAGCCCAGCAATGAACACGAATGTAAAGAGAATATAGATTGCAACAACAGCGCAGAGCGAGATGAGTATTGCACGCGGAATGTTCTTTTTTGGGTTTCTCAGCTCGTTACCAGTCTGAGCTATCACCTCATATCCTTCAAATGCTATGAATGTCAGCCCCATGGCAATTACCAAGCCAGACACTCCATGTGGGAAAAAATCCTCAAAGTTCTGCGGCCACGAGTTGTTTGTAAAGGCCATAGCAAATACAGCAGCGGCAATTAACAGGCCGATTATCGAGATTTGTGTTATTGTAATTGCATTACCTACTTTGCTTGTAGGTGATGTCCCTTTCACATTTATGATTGTGAATGCCATGATTGCAAGCGCGGCAAAGCCCTTCTCAAGCAGTGCAGATGACTCGACCAATCCCATCTGCGAGATAAGATGGACAAAGAACGAGGCAAACGCTACCGCATACAGGCTCCCTGCGATCGTGTGCGCAAACCACGACATCCAACCACTCAGAAATGCATTGGGTCTTGGAAGTCCCTCCCTTACCCACCTATATCCTCCTCCCGTATCAGGCAGAGCCGAGCTTAGCTCTGCATATGTAAGTGCGGTAAACATCGTTATCACGCCGTTTAGAAGGAATGCTATCATGAGTGCAGGTCCGGCCTCTGCCATTCCTGGTCCGACCAGCACAAATATTGCGCCGCCGATCATTGCCGCAACACCGACCATCACAACATCTAGCAGTCCCAGCGTCCTTGCAAGTCCGGTAGAGTTTTCAGCTGCCATTGGTATCTACCGCTCCAGAAGCGAATTTGAATAAATCTTTACTTGGGATCTTAACTTACCAAATCAGTCAAAATTAGCGAATCCGTACTGGCTCAAAAGCGGTGCTATCTGCTCCTCAGATTGCAGCAAAGAATAATCATTTAGCAGATCCTCGTTTAGCTCAAGAAATGTGTGGCCCCAGTTGAACTTGTTTAGCAGTTCCTTGCAAAGACTGACATATCCTAGAATGAAAAGCGCTCCGGCTATTGCCTCCACCGTTGTGAGCTTTCCCAGCTTGGCATAGTTGACCGGATTTCCTGCTAGAAGCGGCGGAAGTTTGCGTGGAATTCCGGAAAATCTTTTTGCAAACGTGTTCTGTGCAAGATTCCACGAGCAGTCTATTGCTGTAACCGATGAGCATATATGAGCATCGCGCCGCAACAGCGTTGTTTTTGCAAACGGGTCAAGAACTATTGTGTTGCCGTGCGTCCTTGTCACAGGTCTTGCAAGCCCGAACTTGACAAGTTTGGCAGCCGTGCATTTCTTTGGATCATCTTGTCTGAACATGAAAACCTGAACATTCATCAAGCTCCAGAATACGCTCGGAAATATCTTTCTACTGGATTGCGTTGTATAGGATCTCGTAGTAAAATCTTGACTGCTGCTCGCCCTTTACTATTTGGACAATCCAGACAGAGTCCGGGACAGCAGTAGATGATATGAAGAATTTTTCAACAGGCTTGTCGTGTCCTGAATATTCTACGTTGTACATCTCCTTTCCGATCATTACCGATGTTCCAGTGGTCGGCCCGCTTACAAGGCACATGGCCTCCTGACCTATAACGCACTGTCCGTCCGGGGCAATTATCCTAAGATTGACGTTTTGCTCCTGTCCTCGCGACGTGATGACAGAGCCTTGGAGTGATATTGGCGTCATGCTTTTTCCATCAAGTGTCTTTGATGCAAGGAATATCGGAATCTCAGATTCTGGTAATCTGTTGAATTTTTCTGATATTGTCGAGACTATAACAGGTGCAGGCACTTCAGCCTTCTTTGGCACAATCTGGAATGTTTTTGTGAATGTGCCAAACTCTGCGTCCACCTTGACTAGGTATGTTCCGTATTCGACTTTCACTGGAATTACATACTCGTAGCTGTACATGCCGTTGTTGTAAGAGCGCGCAATGTCTGTCTTTTTGCCTCCAAGACCACAGTTGGCAGTTCCACAGTTTATCGCAGTGCTCTCTTCTGGAATAACTACAAGGTCGAGCTTTTGCAGTGGCGATATCCTGTTTGTGGTTGCAACTATCTGCACCCTCTCGCCTGGAGTGTACTCTTCCTTGTCTGTTGTGACAAGCAGGATTGTCTTGCCGCTGCTCTCAAGCGGAAGATTGTTTTTTACATTAAACGTAGTTTCCGCCCTGGTCTTCTGGTATATTGCAGTAACCTTGTATGTGCCATCCTTGAACACGGTCAACGGCAGGTCGTATGTTGCTCTAAAGTAGCCGCCTGCGTCAAGAGGAAGTGATGAGTCATAGATTACTTTGTTTACGGATGTTCTTATCTGCACGTTCACTCTTTCAGGTATGCCGCCAAGAGTGCTCTTTACCTGCTCTCGCTTTATGGCAGCGCCGGTAACTAGTAGCTTCTCCCCTGCAGCATACGTCTGCTTGCCGGTTGATACCTCAAGAGGCTTTACAACCAGAGTGTCAGTTTCCGGGTTTTGCGAGACCTTGAAGAATACGTCAACTGTCTGAGATGCAGACTTTACGGTTATCTTGTAATTTCCAAATACTGTAGGACGCACTTCTTTTGGATCTCTAATATCTGCCTGTGCGAATTCTTTTATCGGAGTCTTCCAGCTCCATGAAAATCGTGATTTGTCTATGTGTGCCCCGCTCTCTTCTGTCTTTCCGTCAGGCCTTGTAAGTGTGATCTTGACGCCTGATTGGCCTGCTACAAGCGTGCCCTCCATCTTGACGGTCTCTCCAAGGCCATACACTGTCTTGTCCAGCTTTACGACCAGATCCTTGTTTGTCACATCAAGCTCCTCTCTGATGGCAAAGTCGGTAGTAGTTACAGTGCCGTCATAGTTTGCCTTTATGAAGTACTTACCTGGTGGAAATACTGCCCTTGAGAGTTGTATGTCTACTTTGTAGTTTCCCACCGGATCTGGGATCGCCGTAAAGCTGTATTGTGCTACAAGGCTGTCATCTCTAATCCTAAGCTTGGGGTCTTTGGCATAAAATGAGATTGGTTTTCCCATAGAGTCCTCAATAGATATTTGGACAGGGATTGCTGCAAAGGTGGTTCGCTGCTTTAGTATTACATGGCCCATTATTGTAGCCTTTTCATCTATTTTGTATTCTGCCTTGTCTGTTGTGACAAAATTCTTGTTTTCGGCATAAACGTACTGGTCTGGATTTTCAACTATCTTAAAGGTCGTAGTTGCACTACCAAACTCTTTTGATACTGTTACCTTGAAATCTCCAAGATTTGATTGGCCTGCAGGTACATTCAGCTCGTACCTGAATGTGCTATCTCCTGCCAACTTTACTTGGTCTTTGACTTTGAAGATGTTAGAAACAGTCTTTCCAACGGAGCCGGTTCCAGTCTGCAGTATCTCTATGTCAAGTGCGGCCACATACTTGTTACTTCTTCCTGTGATGACTATGGGCTCACCCATCCCGTACACTTTTTTGTCTGTAGTAAGCACAATCTGCGAGAGATCCTTTACATCCTGAAGAACATCAAACGTTGTTTCTGCGTGCTGTCTGCCATAGTCGGCGACCACATTATATCTTCCATAGATTGGGTTTACCGTGCTAACGAACATTGTGGTGGAAAACTCGCCTTTTGTGTTAGGGTATAGCGAGCCTGAGAAGACCTGCTTGCCTTTTGCATCATAAATTACAAGTTTGAGGCCCTCAAGCGGAATTATCTTGTTAGTCGATGCCAAGAGGCTCACTCGCTGGCCCGGTATGTATGCAATATTATCAGTATATACTGCAAGCTCTGATTCTTGCTCCGCTACAGTTTCTGCGACTTTGTCGCCCACTGTAAAAATGGCAGTATCCTGTGCACTTCCATAAGATACCGATACTGTGTATGTGCCGCCAATTATTCCCTGCACCTTGTCAAGCTTTAGGCTTGTCTTGTAGTTCAAGTTTAGATCAGGATACATTGAGAATTTCTTTTGGTAGTTGCCAGGCCCTTTAACCACTATTTCGATTTGCTGCTGCGAGAAAAATGGCTTTACCTGGTATATCTGCTCTGAGACGGTACCTGATATGACGGCAGTCTCGGAGAACAGATAGCCTTTCTTATCGGTAGCAACCGTCACTGTGAGCTGGCCCACATCAGCAGAGTCGGCGCCAATCTTTCCGTTTGAGCTTCCAGCATTTGATGTTCTGAAAGTCCAGTCATTAGATGAGTTGGTATCATACCCATCATACTTTCTTTGCCACGAGTTGACATCATTTTTTTGATCAGAAATCGTCGGGGTTTCATCTATGACGTCACCTGCCTTGTTCTTTAGCTGCACCCTCTCTGAGACATCGGTAAACCAAAGAATCGTGTTACCAAATACTAGATGTTGACCAGCCTTTATTGTCGTTCCAGAAGACAATGTAAGAGTCTTTCTTGCAACTGAAGTTGACGCAATCTGCCATCCGCCTATGTCCACATCTTTGTCAGTCGGATTGTAGAGTTCCACCCATTCCACTACCGATTTTGCATCATCGCCGGGCGGATTTGTGTCCACTTCATTGATTACTACATAATCAGCTATCTGAGCATAAGAGCTGGCAAAAACTCCACAGAATGCCAGTGTGGCTATTACACCTAGTAGGGGCAGCGTACGCATTTTTTCTACCTATTGGCTTTTGTCAATTTTATTATCATTTTAGAAGTAAATTGAGTAAAAGTTGAGCAAGTGGTTAAGTTGAGGTGCATTTGCCATTACTTGCTTGTTTATCATTAAAAAAGGGTGCGTATGAATGTTCACGGACTTGGTTGGCATTTTGGACACCTGCCTCCAGTTATTTTCGAGCCACAGTCCATGCAGAGTCCCTCTCCGACATCCTTTGCAATCACATTCTTGCTTCTGCTCACGTAGAACTTGATGCCTACGTATATTGCAACAGATATTATCACAGAGTAGATTAGAGGCAGTCCGACACCAAGAAATCCTATTGTGAGAAATATCACTCCTGCGACAAGCAAGAGTTCACGTTTTTGGTATGCCAACGAATTTGAATTTATGTTGCCAATTAAAATGGTATTGAAAAGGTGGGATCGGCCGGATTTGAACCGACGACCTCAGGTACCCAAAACCCGAATCATACCAAGCTAGACCACGATCCCAGTCAAGTCTGCAGCTTTTTCTCCCCAATTTAAGCCACATGCTTTTAATAATATTCAGAATCAGTGCAGACATTGCAGCTTGATGATTATGTGAAAGCAGGCAAAATTGCGTCCGAAGTTCGTGAGCTTGCCAGAAAGACAGACTGGGTAGGAAAAACACTGTACGAGATTTGCGAGTCAGTCGAATCCGAAATCAAAAAGCGAGGCGGCAAGTGTGCATTTCCAGTCAACGCAAGTCTTAACGAGCTTGCAGCACATTACACTGCAGAACCCAACGACCCAAAGATGCTCACAGACAGGGATCTTATCAAAATAGATCTTGGAGTGCAGATAAACGGATTCATTGCAGACACCGCAGTTACTATATCTTATGATCCGCAGTACGAGATTCTTGTGAGCACTGCAGAAGAAGCACTCAAGACTGCAATGTCGATGGTAAAGGAAGGCACAAAGTCAAGCGAGATCGGAAAGACCATAGAAAAAGTGGTAAAACAGTACAACTGCAAGCCAATTGCCAACCTCAGCGGGCACTCGCTGGAGCAGTATACAATACATGCAGGCAAGTCAATTCCCAACATGTGGTCCATAGGATCATTCTCACTTTCAGCAAAAGAAGCTTATGCCTGCGAGCCGTTCGTAACGACATCAAATGGCCTCGGTTTTGTCAGAGAAGGAAAGATAAAGAACATCTTCGGTCTTGTTTCGCGAAAGAAGGTCAAAAGCGAGGCAGCAAACAGACTTGTAGAGCACATATGGAATAACTACAACATGCTTCCATTTGCCCTGCGCTGGATTACAAAGGAATGGGATGAAAAGGAGGCAAGAGCGGCACTGGACGAGGCAATAAAGAACAAAGTTGTACGCGCATATCCAATACTAGTTGAGGCAAACGGTCAATGCGTGGCGCAGGCAGAGCACACGTTTATTCCCACCGAGAATGGTGCAATCATCACTACTCAATAGTCTCGCCAAAAATTTTTGCAATCATCATCTTTACTTTGCACTCTTTACACTCTGATGCTTGTGCGAACAAAATATCGCCTTCTTTGAACTTTCGTTTTGAGTCTTTTTTACAGGACGGGCACTTTTCCACAGTAAATGCAACTATCGGCTTTTCTTTTTTTGAGAATATCATTGTGGCACCCCCAATGTATTTCCTACCCCGACTACCAGTACTGTCTGCCCTGGAGTAGTACTCTCACGTATCGTTCTGTAAACTTCGGATTCGACTTCATCTGCTCGCTCCGCTATCTCTTTTGTCATCAGCGTTATTGCCTCTTTAATTGACTGTTTTATCACTATGGCGTAAATTGGGATTTTGTGCTTTGTTGCAACTTCTTCGATTTGAAATCTGTCCGTTCCGATACCCCCTATTGCCGCACCGAATCCCTGAGCTATTGATGCTGATGACTCGCCCTCTAGCTTTAGTGCTGCATCAATCATTATTATGATGTCAGGCCTTTTCTCACCGACTATTATCTCGACTGCATCACCTGGTCTTCCCACAGTTGCAAGCGGACCTTCTGCTTTTAGTAGTTGCAAGACTCTTTGCTCAAACTCGCCTTGAGCATACACGGTCTCAAATGCGATTGATTTTTTTTCCAGTCCCAGCATCATTTTGCCCACCACCATAGGCCCTATGCCATCACCTATAGGTTGCCCCTGTCTGAGAGCTGAAACTGCGCCGCGCAGTGCCGCTGCCTGCTCCATTATGAATGGCAGCATCATCTGCAGCGGCAGAATCAATGGGAAATTGTTCTGTTTTTTTGCTGTAAGGAATAGGTGTCGAACGATTTTGTGCAACAGATGTAGCGATGTTACGACTTCGAGTAGGTTCTGCACCTTGCTTAGCTCATGTGAGTTGTCTGTGCCGCATAGCATCTTTACCTGTAATCTTGTATAGTCCTCCCTTGAACGCATAAGGTGTTTTATTTTCGGCATGATCCCATTGGGGTCGATGTCAACTGGCATTATAGTAAAATATTCTATGAAGCGCTCCACGCTTTTTTCCACATCACCTGAAACTTGGAGGCTTTTCTTCAAGTGATCGAGCATCTCTTTTTTTGATTCATCCCTGAACTTGAGTAGCTTTTCAATGTTCTTGTTTATCTCCCCTGATGTCACATGAAGCTGGATTCTCTGGCCATAAAAGATGAAGATTACAATCGGAACTATCCATATGAGCCACATTATTGGGTTAGAGTCCTCCATTCCAAGGAACTGATCTATATTGATATCAGTAAAGTTCAACTAGAATAACTGGCCTAGAGCACCTCATTAAATGATTGTGCATGGGATCAGGCTCAAACGGCGCGAATTTCAAATTAATTGTCCGCTAGGTAAACAAATAGAAAGTGCTTTTTATATAGCCTAGCTTCCTGAACTGGTAGCGTATGCCACAAACAAAACCGATTGTAAGCATTGAAAACGTAGTTGCTTCTGCCTCAGTGGACCAGAAAATGGATCTAAACGAGATTACTCGCAATTTTCCAGATGTAGAATACCATCCTGACCAGTTTCCAGGACTAGTATTCAGGCTCAAAAGTCCCAAGACGGCAACACTGATTTTCACATCAGGTAAGATGGTCTGCACGGGGGCCAAATCAGAAGAGATGGCAAGAAGTGCAGTCAAATCCGTAGTGCAGAAGCTTCGAAAGGGTGGAATCAAGATCAAAAAAGATGCCGTAGTAGACATACAGAACATAGTTGCGTCAATCAACCTTGGCGGCAAGATTCACTTGGAACAGGCTGCAAGAACGCTACCAAGAAGCATGTACGAGCCAGAACAGTTCCCTGGCCTGATTCACCGAATGCTAGATCCAAAGACCGTAATTCTGCTTTTCTCCTCAGGAAAGCTTGTCTGTACGGGTGCAAAGAAAGAGCCGGACGTATACCGTTCTGTGAATAACCTGCACTCGCTTCTTGAAGAGAAAAACTTGATGATTTACGACTAGGACCTCTTCTTTTTTGTTATAATTGGTTATGTGTAATCTAAGGAGATAGTCTTTCTGAGCGGAAAGTGACATGTTTCACTCTGGCAAGTCAATTAGGAGTAAAATCTAGCTCAACATTCATTGGATCAAAAATATTTGAAGATGCATTTGGTATTCTGTGAGGTTGCTGGCACTAAAATCTGTAAAACAGCCAAAGGCAGATGGCTTCCAAGTGAAGCGGTGAAGAGGAACGCGGTTTATCAGGAACCGCTAATCCTCCGAGTCGATGGAAGCAAGATGGTCACGGAGGGTTGAAAGTGTCAGCCACGTAGATCACACAGAACCTTACAATTCATAAGCAAAGTAGACATACTCGTATGGATCACTATCTTCAGTGAAGATAGAGAATTTTGGAGAATTCAGGTTAAAGGACATCACGTTGATTTCCTCACTGCCAGACATGGGGCGCGTCGGCGGACTTGTAACTGAACACATTGCACAAAAAATAGGCGCCAAGATTGCAGCCAAAGTTGTTCTCACAGACAAGCCCTGGGTAGAGCTCAAAGACGGAATAATAGAGATGCCGTTTGACGAGTACAAGTTATTAGTTGATGAGAAGAGCTCACTTGTCATATTTACAGGCGAGAACCAACCACAGGAACCTGCGATGGTATTTGAGCTGGTAAACTTTGTGATTGATACTGTGCAAAAATGGGGCAATATCAAAAGAATAATTTCCACGGGAGGCTACATGCCGATGCAGAAAACAGATGGCGATTCCGTCTACTGTGTTGCCACTGACCAAGATACTCTCGATGAGATGAAGTCCTATGGCATAAAGCAGCTTGGCGGTGATGTCAAAAGCATCACATGGTTCAATGGCCTTGTGTTAGGCATTGCCAAGCTGAAAAAAATACCAGGTATAGGACTGTTCGGTGAGATTTATGATGCGGAAAACCCGCAACACCGCGCCGCAAAAAACATCATAGAGAAAATAGAGAAGATGATAAACATCTCAATAGGAACGACCGAGCTCAAAGAAAAAATACTGGAAAAGCCCGTAGAGACAAAAAAAGACGGCCCTGGCATAGGCTAGACAAATCATTTGATCACGACATCTACAAAAGATCAAGACTGAGCTGAGCTTCAGTCCTGTGTGTTGCCGGTAACATGCAGACTCTATACGCAGTTGTAATGCATCAGATATGCGCTATTTTATTTTGGTTCCAGTCGGTACATCAGAGTCAACTGTAAGCCAGTACGGTTTATCGTTAAGGTCAGCTGCAAGAAGCATTGCGTTTGATTCGACACCGCCAACGGTTTTAGGTTCCAGATTGGTTATTGCAATAACCGTCTTACCCACAAGCTCTTCTGGGGTAAAATACTGGGCGCCCCCTATTATCAGCGAGCGACTTTGATCACCAAGATCTATTACTCCTTTGATTATCTTTGTCTTGCCTGGAATCCTTTCTGTGGAGATTATCTTTGCAACACGAATATCCAGCTTTGCAAAGTCATCGTATGTGATGCTCATGCTATCGAAGATTTTTGGCTCGTTAAAATCATTTCCCAGAAACGGCAGTTTGTGAAGGATGTTTAATACCAGATCGACAATATATGCACAATCCATTTATTAAAAATGCCCAAGAATCAAAATCATGGGACAGTTCTTCACGGATGACGTGGACGAGCTAATCAGGCTCGGTCATGGTGATCAAGAGCGACTCAATCGAATAAAAAGCGAATACCAGACAAAAAAGCTTGTCACTCTTGAAGACAGAAGGTACGTTGAGGGCCTAATTGCACGTTACATGAGACCAGCAGCAGAACCGCAGCAAGAAAAACCAAAAGCCAAAGAAGAAAGAATTGTACCACCACCTCCAACCCCGCCAAAACAGCAAGACAGGTTTGAAATAAAACAACAGAAAGCAAAGATGGAAAAACCAATTCCAAAGATTGGTGCAAAAAAGATGCGCAATATTGCCATTAGTGTTGCATCAGTTGCGGTGGCAGTTGTCATAATAGGACTGGTTTCACTAAATCAGGGCGGAATATCACTTGACGGTATTGATGAGCCAAAAAATCTAGAGCTTGATCAAAAATCATACTATCGAGGCGATATAATCTCTATATCTGGAAGAGTGAGTGTCCCAACCAGCGTTGTGAGCCTTGGAATTTTCAACACACAGAACCAGCCAGTATGGACTGAGACTGTAAACGTGGACGAGAACGGAGAGTACTCCACACTTGTAATTGCAGGTGGTGATGGATGGGAGCAGGCCGGAACGTATGCAGTAACGGCAAACTATGTAGGAACACAGGATCAGGCAAACTTTTCGTTCAATCCAACTTCGCAAGACTAGCGCCAGATGCAGTCAAGACTAATATTTTAGATCAAAAAACACACAGCATGACGGAAATTGAGGCTTCAGTGAACATAAGTGCACCGGTAGAGAAAGTATGGCAGATTGTCTCCGACCTTGACGGTGAACCAAAATTCTGGAAGGGCACCAAGTCGGTCAGGAATATATCAAAGGACGGCAACACTATCGTGCGCGAGGTAACCATCGCATTCAAGGATTCAAAGTGCATGCAAAAAGTCACACTTACTCCAAACGAGAAAATATTTGCAGAATTCACGGAGGGAATAATCAAGGGTACAAAGACAGTAATCCTCATCCCACACGGTAACGAAACGGAGCTGAAGGCAGTCTGGGACATCAAGCTCTCAGGCATGATGGGTATGTTCACAGGCATGGTCAAAAAGCACATCAAAAGTGGCACAGAGCAGGCACTTGAGAGCATAAAAAAAGAAATCGAGAAATAAGATGGACTTTGTCGACATTGTCAACTATGTCTTTGTTGCAATCGTAATTGGAATCATACTTGCTTGGGCGTTTCTGCTAAAATCCATGGCAAACTCGTTCAACAAGACACCGTCGCTGGACAAGTTCTCAAATACAATACACAGGATGCCAATGGTATCAGTCATACTTCCTGCAAGAAACGAGGAGGGATTTATCGAAAAATGTCTTGATTCGCTGCTGGAGCAGGATTATGAGAATTATGAGATAATCGCAATAGATGACTCTTCTGAGGATGACACCGGCAAGATAATTTCAGAGTATGCAAAAAAGAATCCAAGAATAGTTCACGTGAGCGCAAGGCCCAAACCAGACGGATGGATGGGAAAGAACTGGGCATGTATGGAAGGATACAAAAAGACGCAAGGCGAGCTTTTGCTTTTTACTGATTCGGATACCACGCACTCACGGAATGTCATATCGCTTGCAGTATCACACCTTCTCTCAGCTGAGCTTGACGCACTGACTGTCATTCCAAAGATGAACTGCCTGGATAGGTGGACAAAGATCACGCTTCCAGTACTTTCCACATTTCTGCACACGCGTTTTTCAGCTTTGCGCGTAAACGATCCGACAAAGAAGACAGGCTACTTTTTTGGCAGTTTTTTTATCATAAGAAAATCAATATATGAAAAAGTCGGAATGCATGAGGGAGTAAAATCCGAGATTATCGAGGACGGGGCACTTGGGAAGAAGGTAAAAGAATCAGGATTCAAGTTGCGTATGGTGCGAGGCGACCACCTAGTTGATGCAGTTTGGGCGCGTGACTGGCCCACATTATGGCATGCCCTAAAAAGACTGATGATTCCGCTATACCTGCAGAATGGTAAAGCTGCAATAGGCGTGTTCTTTGCAGTGCTCTTTTTGCTTTTCATGCCGTATGTGTTTTTGGTATACTCTGCGCTGCTGCTCCAATATTCGAGCTCGTTTGCAACCCTGTTTGCTTCTTCGGCAGTATCAGCTGGCCTTCTTTATGCAGCCGGACTGTATGATGCAAGAGAGCTCAAGATACCGGCAAAATACGCAGTGTGCGGACCACTTGGCAGTCTTGTGATTATTGCAGGCTTTCTTGCCGGCCTTGCTCACGCAAAAAGTAACAGATCCGTCTCATGGCGCGGCAGACAGTATCACATGAGAGATCATGTGCAAAACTCAATCAGCGTGTGAGCCAGATCATATAACATTGGTTAGTAAAGATTATACGGAAACTTGAAGCTTTCAGATTGTTGAGCAAATCAACTGCAATAGTAGGTAGTCTTCTCGGAGTAATAATAGTGCTTATTGCGTACAGCGTTCTGCTAAATCCGCCAAGCCAGATTCCAACAGTTGATGTTATCTCACAGACTACAAAAAACGTCGGAATAGCGCAGAACGCCAATTATGAGTTATCTCTAGTCCAAATTTTTGACAAGTCCGAGGCAGGAGTTGTCCGTATTAACGTGCAGAGACCTGCAGAGGCATCACGCGGTCCGATCGGGATAGGCTCTGGATTCGTCTACGATAAGGAAGGCCACATCATAACAAACGCCCATGTCGTGGACAAGGCAGACAAAGTTACAGTTACGTTTTTGGACGGAAGATCATTTAAGGGAAAAGTGATCGGGCATGATGCGTTTACCGATCTTGCAGTGATTAAAGTCAATGCCAGCTCCGATGCACTACACCCACTTGAGCTTGGAGACTCCTCACAGCTCAGAGTTGGCCAGCCCATAGCGGCAATAGGAAATCCGTTTGGACTTTCAGGCTCGATGACATCAGGTATAGTTAGCGCTCTTGGAAGACTGCTTCCAACGCAGGACCGGGGATTCCAGATACCAGATATCATACAGACGGATGCAGCGATAAACCCAGGCAACTCTGGCGGGCCACTTTTGAACATGCAGGGTCAGGTAGTCGGAATCAATACAGCAATCCAGTCAGAATCGGGCGAATTTTCCGGCGTCGGATTCGCAATACCATCCAACACGGTAAAGAAGATAGTTCCTGGACTTATCCGGGACGGAGGATACCACCATCCATGGGTTGGAATATCCGGAAGAGATATCGATCCTGAACTAGCTGAGATTTTGGGCCTCAAGGATGCAAGAGGATTTCTAATCATCAATGTTCTAGATGACAGTCCGGCGGAAAAGGCTGGTCTGCGCGGCACTACAGAGTCAAAAGACATAGACGGTGTAAGATACCACCTTGGAGGAGACATCATACTTGCAGTAGATGGCAAAACAGTCAGGAAGATAGATGACATACTCATACACCTGCAAAGGGAAAAGACAGTAGGTGATCAGATGGTATTGCAGATTCTAAGAGACGGCAAAGTGACAGATGTGGTGATCACTTTGACTGAAAGGCCCAACTCCAACAGCATCATAAACTCGACCGAGTCCACACAAAGATAAATACGGCATTTCTTGATTACTCACATTGAGCGACCTTGTGCTCGATTCTGAGCCGCTAAACAGAATTGCAGAGGGAAGAAAGGTTACAAAAGAGCACGCATTTGAGATTTTCAATTTAGCAAAAGACAACCCCTCTGAGCTGTACAATGTTGCAGCTTGGATGCGAAATAAACACAAAAAGAAAACAGTCACATTCTCAAAGAAGGCATTCTTCAATCTAGTAAATTTATGCAGAGATACTTGCGGATACTGCACGTACAAGGCAGAACCGGCAAGCTCCAAACTGTCAATGATGAGTAAAAATGAGGTAAGGGAGCTGGCAAGGCTTGCAAGAAAGTACAAGTGCACTGAAGCGCTTTTTGTCACTGGCGAGAGGCCAGAGCAAAAGTATGCTGAGGCACGAAAATGGCTCAAAGACAATGGGTTCTCAAGCACGCCAGAATACCTTGTGCACGCTTCAGAGATAGCGCTCAGTGAAGGGCTGTTCCCGCACACAAATGCCGGAAACCTATCAAAATCAGAGCTTGCTGAGCTGAAAAAGACAAACGTCAGCATGGGTCTCATGCTTGAGAGTGCAAGCCAGAGATTGATGCAGGAGAATATGCCGCACCATCTTGCCCCGAGCAAAAATCCAAAAGAGAGAATAAGCGTACTGAGGAACGCAGGTGAGCTCAAAATACCCATGACCACCGGTATCCTGCTTGGCATAGGAGAGACACCGGAAGAGTCAATCGAGTCGATATTTGCAATAAGTGCACTACACGAACAGTATGGGAACATCCAGGAGATAATACTGCAGAACTTTCAGCCAAAACATGACACAGTCATGAGAAAGATGCCATCTGCGGAGGAAAATTACTTTAAGATCATGGTTGCAATGACACGGGTAATCATGCCGGAAATGAACATACAGATACCGCCTAATCTATCGCCAAGATCATACCAGAGATTTCTTGAAGTAGGCATAAACGACTGGGGCGGAATCTCACCACTGACATCAGATTATGTAAATCCGGAATTTGCATGGCCTGAGATATCTTTCGTTGATAAGAATTGCCGGATGGCAGGATTTGAACTCAAGGCAAGGCTGCCGGTATATCCGGAGTTTATTTCCATGACAGATTCGGGACTACATGAGAAAATCGCACAGGCAACTGACACGGAGGGTCTTGCAAAGACATCGTACTGGAAATGAGCACAATCGACTTGCTGCTAAAAAACGCTGATCCGCTTATTGCTCACACCCTAGATAGGGCACTTGATGAGAAGGAGATATCTGAGGAGGAGGCCGTGCGTCTTTATGAGGCGCAAGGCCTTGACTTTCACCTTGTCGGGATGGTGGCAGACGAGCTTAGAAGAAGGCGGGTCGGCGATACTGTCACATTCGTAGTCAATAGAAACATCAACTTTACAAACGTGTGCATAAAGCAGTGCGGGTTTTGCGCGTTTAGTAGAGACTTTAGAGAAGAGGAAGGATATTTTTTGCCAACCGAGGAGATAGTAAGACGGGCAAAAGAAGCATACAGTCTTGGTGCCACCGAGGTTTGCATACAGGCCGGACTTCCTCCAGACATGGACGCTGGATTGTATGAAAAAATCTGCAGGGCAATCAAGTCAGAAATACCAGACATGCACATACACGGATTCTCCCCTGAAGAAGTGCTGTACGGTGCAACACGTTCACAAGTTTCAATCAAGGAATACCTATCAAGACTAAAGGATGCAGGCGTCAACACGCTTCCTGGTACCGCCGCTGAGATCTTGGATCAGAAGATCAGAGACAAGATCTCACCAGGCAGAATATCAGTTGACGACTGGACCGAGGTGATAAAGACGGCTCACAGACTGGGAATTAATTCCACATCTACCATCATGTTCGGCCACATAGAGACTCGTGAGGACAGAGTAAGGCATATTGCAAAAATTCGCCAAATACAAAAAGAGACTGGCGGATTTACCGAGTTTGTGCCGCTCAATTTCGTCCACACCGAGGCACCAATGTACAGGTACAAGATGCATGAGGGAATTCAAAGTGGCGCAGATGCAAATGATGTGCTACTCACTCATGCGATATCAAGAATAATGCTAAACAACCACATCAACAACATACAGATGTCTTGGGTCAAGGAGGGCCCCAAGATGTCACAAATATTGCTCATGTGGGGGGCAAACGATTTTGGCGGCACCCTGATAAATGAGAGTATCTCAACTTCAGCTGGCTCTCAGCACGGACAGCTTCTCAGGCCGCGCGAGATAAGGCGCATCATACGCGAGGCAGGAAGAATTCCTGCACAACGTACAACCACATACAAGATAATCAAGACATACAACACAGACTCGGAAAGCGACGAGTTAGACAGAGTCGACGATACCAATAGATTCGGCTCGTACTTTGAGTTGGTAAAAATCGACAAATACAGATACAAAAACCCAAGGTCGTCATAGTTGTCAGTCTGCGACGATATCATCGCACGCTCCAGACACCTCAAGGTAGACGAATGCGAAGCTGTCATGTGTTCAAAGAGAGCAATCACAGTAAGAATAACAGACTCGGAGATTACCGAGATAAAGGAAGGACTCTACAATGTTGCATGCGTGCGATTGATCCATGAAAAGAAAATCTCTGCGGCGCAATCCACATCGCCCCATGCTGGCATGGTTGATGATGCACTTGCATCCTCAAGGTATCTTGTGCAAAGGCCGTTCTGGATATCTCTCCCTGAAGACTCTAAATGCCACGCAGTCAAGAACATCAATGATGAAAAGTTATGGGCAGCTGACGCATCATTTGCAGCAGATATTGCTCAAGAGATGATAAATTCTGCTTTACACAGCAGCATTGCAAACATCTCAGGCTCGCTGAACATCGTGTGTGATGAATTTGAGATAATGAATACGCACGGTCTTGAAAGGAAGGAAAAATCTACATACATATCAGGCGTGATAAACTCGGATTCGGACAAAACCAGTATGCCCTCAAGCGGAATAGGTCAATCAAATTCCAGAATGCTGCATGGCTTTGATGCTGCCAGCATAGGTGCAGAAGCATCACAAATGTGCTCAAACTCGCTCAACCCAAAAAGTGCAGAGCAAGAAACGACAAGCGTCATCTTTGAGCCCATGGCAGTAGGTGAAATACTTACATTCGTTCTTTCTCCTAATTTTTCTCTAAAGACGTACTCTGAGAAGCGCAGCTGCTTTTCAGGCAAGATAGGCTCGCACATAGCAACCCAAGAGTTTTCACTATCAGATGAACCGCACGTTGCAAACGGGCTTGGCAGTAAGTCCTTTGATGATGAGGGCATGCCCACCGCAAGAAGACAGTATGTCAGGGAAGGCGTTATGGAATCGACATATTCTGACCTGTATAACGCGTTCAAAGAAAACACAGTAACATCTGGAAACGCTATAAGGCACGGCTCACCGCTTGGCAGGGCAGCAGAGCCAATACCTATTGCCTCGCCGCACAATCTTTCCATAACTGCAGGCAATATGACAAGAGATGAGCTTGTAAGGCAGACCCACAGCGGCATCATAGTAAGCAGACTTTGGTACACTTATGCTGTAAATCCGATCAAAGGCGACTTTTCATGCACCGCAAGGAGCGGCATCTGGAAAATAGAAGGAGGAAGAATCATACATCCACTAAAGCAGGTAAGAATAGTGCACACACTTCCAAAGCTTTTGCAGAGCATCTCTGCAATAGCAAACAATCCTAGGACGGTTCTTTCGTGGGCTGCAAATCCTGTCAGCGCACCTACCATAAGATGTGATGGGATATGCATTGCGCCAACCTAGCAAATTTAATTAGCAGTTTGACAAAATCATCACCATGTGCGAGACATTGGATGAGATTCACGCCATGCAGCTTGCCGCAGTCATAGCAAGAATGCGCAAAGAGGCAAAACGCCAAGAGATTCCAGCCGTGGCCTAATGCATGGTGTAGAAAAGCTGCCCAAAGATCAACAATTTTCCAAGCTAACCTTAATAAGGTAATGTACCGTACCATACAGTACATGAGAGCAAGACTGACATACCTTCCTGTAGAAGTGGCCGACAAGTTCGAGGATTTTATCATATCGCGTGACGAGCAGGTTCTGGATGCAGTAAAGGCACGTGCGCGTGACTTTAGCACTCTCTCGCTGCTAAAGCTTCTCTATCAAGTAAGGTGCGGGCCAATGACATTCTCTGAGCTGTATGCAAGCTCAAAGATCCGCATGAAGAGATCTTTTCTCAACTATCTGCGGCTCTGTACCGATTACGGGTTTGTCGCAAAACAAAATGTGGGATCAAATGTGAGTTATTCTATCACCGACAAGGGCAGAACAATGCTCAACTTATTCATGCAAAAAAGTAATTAATTGCAGAGCAAGTCAGAATAGAGTGAAAAATAATTCTGGCGATCACGTTCATGAGATTGCCAAGACGAGCTTTAAGAGCCCCATAATCTTTGCAGGTTTTGTAGGTCCGGGTCTTGCAGGCCCGCTTTCTGTAGGATACATGATAGAGAGACTGAAGATGAAAGAGATAGGATACCTTCGTTCAAAATATCTGCCGCCGTCCACCGTTTTTATGCAAGGCAGACTAAGACATCCGTTCAGGTTCTACCTAAATGATGACGGAACGATTTGTGCAATAATTTGTGAGATTACCTTGAGGATGGATGGGCTGTATGATATAGCATCTACCATTCTTGATTGGGCCGAAAGCAAGGGAACAAGGGAATTTGTCATACTTGACGGGGTCGCAAGCGATGAGCATGATGAGAGGACTTTTTGCGCAGCAGAGGAGGACCTATGCAGGATAATGCAGGACAAGGGCATAAACATGATATCTCAGGGATTCATCACAGGAATACCTGGAAGCATACTTAACGAATGTCTTGTGCGCAGGATACGCGCAATAACGCTCCTTGTCAAGGCAAACAACACAAACCCCGATCCGCTTGCAGCGGCGACCCTCATAGATTCCATAAACAAAGTATACGGTCTTGACATCGACACTACCGAGCTCAAAAAGGAAAAGGAGCGCATAGGCAAAGAATTCAAGGAACTGTCTGAAAAATACAAAGAACACCGCAAGGTCGACTCTGGGATGTACATGTGACTAGGCTTTTATTATTACACAGACACGTGATAACATGGCATTAACATACAAGTCCTCCGGCGTCGATGTGCAGAAGATAAAGAAAAGCCAGAGCTCAATTGGCAGAATAATTGCAAGCACGCACAGCTTGCAGAAGGTAAGATCAGGTTTTGGTCACTATGCCGGACTGGTAGAGATTCACGGAGGCAAGATGCTTGCAACACACACTGACGGTGTAGGCACCAAGGTCATGATAGCAAACATGATGAAAAAATACGATACCGTAGGAATAGACTGCGTTGCAATGAATGTTAACGATATTATTTGCATAGGGGCAACGCCGCTATCTTTTGTGGACTATATTGCTGCAAACAAAAATAACGAGCGCGTATTCATCCAGATTGCAAAGGGACTTGCAGTAGGTGCAAAAAAGGCTGGCGTGCCTATAGTAGGAGGCGAGACTGCCATAATGCCAGACCTGTTTGGTGAAAAAGAGTTTGCATTCGATCTTGCAGGCATGGTAGCAGGATTGGTTGACAAAAACAAGATAATCTTTGGCAACAATATAACCACGGGGGATGCAATAATAGGAATTGCAAGCAGCGGAATACATTCCAACGGATACACACTTGCAAGAAAGGCATTGCTTGGAAGATATTCCGTAAAAGACAGTGTCAGGGGCATAGGCAGGATAGGCGATGCGCTCCTAAAGCCTACTGAAATATACGTAAAGCCTGTACTTGAAATCATTTCAAGATGCCAAGTGCACGGCCTTGCAAACATCACAGGGGGCGCGTTCACCAAGCTTTTGAGACTAAAAAAGACTGGATTTGTGCTCGATTCTATGCCAGAGCCGCCCAAGATCATGCAGTTAATAGAAGAAATCGGTGTAAAAGAGGAAGAAATGTACAAGACGTTCAATATGGGTGTTGGATTTTGCGTGATTGTCCCAAAAAATCAATCAGAGAAAGTCATCACAATATGCAAAAAGCACAAAATAAAATCATGGCAGGTAGGGAGCATATCAGATAAGAAGGGCGTCTTTGTCCGATCCAAAAAAATCGCCTAGACAATAAAATCATTTTTAATTACCAATATTCATAGGACAGAAGAAGGGGAAAATGGCAGCAGAATCACATTTCATTCAAGTTGTAATCAGCGTTTGCATACTCTTGTTTGCTGCCAAGCTTTTCGCAGAGATATTTGTGAGGCTAAAGCTTCCAATCGTGCTAGGCGAGCTTCTGGCAGGAATGGCAGTAGGCCCGTTTGCAATAGGCTCACTCCTTACAGTAGAGGGCGACTCGCTTGTCAGCCTCAGCCAAGAAGTAAAGATACTTGGCGAGATAGGCGCAATCGTCATCTTGTTTATGGCAGGACTTGAGATGACGCCGCGAGAGTTCATCAAAGGAGGGAAGGCATCATTTACTGTCGGCACACTGGGTGTGGTCGTGCCGTTTTTTGTAGGATTCATAGTTTTCCAGTTTTTCGGATTTGATGCATTTCAGGCAATGCTAGTTGCCACTGCCCTGACTGCCACAAGCATTGCAATATCTGTGCAGGTGTTAAGCGAATTCGGCAAGCTAAAGACTACAGAGGCCCGGCTGATAATTGGTGCTGCAGTAGTTGATGACATACTTGCAATTGCCGTTCTCTCGATCGTAACATCGTTTGGCGGCGCAGCCGACCTATCTATTGATGTAATAGAGATCACATATACAATATTCAAAGTACTTGGCTTCTTTGCGGTAATGGCAGTTGTTGCGATATTTATCATACCAAGAATCGTTGGCTCAAGACTGTGGAAGGCAGGAGGCAGCATAGAAGGCATAGTTACGGCCGCATTCTTTGGTGCCGCAGGAATTGCTGCATCAATAGGTCTTTCCCCAATTCTAGGTTCCTTTGTGGTCGGCATGGCGCTTGCATCCACCAAGGTCTTTGAGAGAGTCGAGCATTACATCAGCAAGCTTGGACTCATCTTTGCCCCACTGTTCTTTGCGATAATAGGAGCGCAGGTAGACTTTAGGGGACTCAACTTTGAGATACTGATGATAGGAGGAGCGATAATTGGCGTGGCAGTTGCAACAAAGCTGCTCGGATGCGGCTTGCCTGCATGGTTGTTCTTAAGAAACGGGGCGCAGGCAAGAAAGGTTGGTGTCGCAATGGTCTCAAGAGGAGAGGTCGGCCTGATCGTAGCAGGTGTTGGAATATCAAGCGGAGTTCTTGCACAGAACGTCTACACCATGATAGTCATCATGGTTGCAGTGACCACGATCATAACGCCCATCTGGCTTAAGATAGAGTACAAAAAAGAAATGAAACAAAACCAGTCATAGACGAAAAATATTAAATTAGACTAACAAAGTCGAGCATTCATTGGCTGAAGATTTTGTGGACATGTGCGCAGTTTGCAAGCAGGGCGTCCCAAGGGTATCAATGGTCTACCAGAAAGGCAAAGTCTTTCACACACAGTGCTTTGCCGATCATGGAAGCTCGTTTCCAGCACCAAACCATGAGCTAAACCACCTTTCGGCCAGGACCCGTGTAGAGCTTGTTCAGCTAAAAAATCTGAAAGCTCGCGATGAGCTTGAAAAACAGGCTGCAAAAGAGAGTGCCAAAGAAAAAAGAAAATCAAAGTCAAAGAAAAAATCAAAGAAAAGACCTGCAAGGAAGCCAAAGACACAAAGGCGGAAAAAGAAGGCCAAGGCAAAATCGGCCAAAAGACGCACAAAAAGACGATGAATTGCTTTGAAGAAATTTAAGGCCTAAAGCACACCGAACCACATTGTACAACCACAGATTTACACAGGCATGCACTGAGATATCGCAGAACCTCCTTTCTATTCATTCACCTACAAAAGGCCAGGTAAAGTCACAGATCAAAAAGGTGTGCACCAAGTATTCGCTTGAGAGAATTCCACGAAACTCTGAAATACTCTCTACTGTGAGCGGTCAGGATTACGCCAAGCTTCAAAGAATACTGCTAAAAAAACCAATCAAGACAGCATCAGGCGTTGCAGTCATAGCTCTGATGCCGATGCCTTATGCATGTCCGCATGGCAGGTGCACATACTGTCCCGGGGGCATAGAGTTCAACTCTCCTAACAGCTATACCGGAAACGAGCCGTCCACAATCAATGCAATAGAGAACAACTATGATGCAAAAAAACAGATCATGACAAAGATTGAAAAACTCGTATCTTACGGTCACGATCCTGCAAAGATGGAGCTTGTCATAGTAGGCGGAACGTTTCTATTCATGCCCCAACAGTATCAGCGAAACTTCATAAAATCATGCTACGATGCGCTAAACGGATTTGATTCTGATACACTTGAGGAAGCTAAAACTGCAAACGAGACAGCTAAGATAAGAAATGTCGGCTTTACAATAGAGACAAAGCCGGACTATTGTAAAAAAGAACATGTCGATATGATGTTAGAGTATGGGGTCACCAGGGTGGAAATAGGAGTGCAGAGCCTGCAGGAGAAAATATACAAGATTGTCAACCGCGGCCACACATACTCTGATGTCACAGAATCATTCCAGGTCTCAAAGGACTCTGGATACAAGATTGTTGCACACATGATGCCAGGCCTGCCTACCGTGAGCCCGGAAGACGACATTGCCGACTTTAAGAAACTGTTTGAAGATAAGGATCTCAAACCAGACATGCTCAAGATTTATCCATCTCTTGTACTGCAGAATACTCCACTGTATGAGCAGTTTCTGCAGGGCAAATACAAGCCGTACTCTGATGATCAGATGATACGCGTGCTCTCCGAGGTGAAAAAGATGGTGCCAAGGTGGGTCAGAATAATGAGAGTGCAACGCGAGATATCATCGTCTGAGATAGTGGCAGGACCAAGATCAGGAAACCTAAGACAGATTGTACACCAAAACCTCAGAAAACAAGGTGCATCATGCAGATGTATAAGATGTAGGGAGGTTGGGCTTTTGAGCGGTCCGCAAAAGGAGCTGAAAATCAACAGGATTGATTATATCTCATCTGGCGGCGATGAAGTATTCTTATCTTATGATGATTCCGATGATAAAATATACGGGTTTTTGAGGCTGCGAAATGTCTGCAACCCACACCGAAACGAGATTCCCAAAAGGTCGTGCATAGTTCGAGAGCTGCACGTGTATGGAAGATCACTTAAGATAGGCGAGCACGAGGACGGACAGGTGCAGCACTCTGGTCTTGGAAGAAACCTGATGAGTGAGGCAGAAAAAATATCAAAAGAAGAGTTTGATGCAAAGAAGATCCTGGTAATCTCAGCCGTGGGCACAAGGGAATACTACAGGAAGATGGGCTACCATATGGATGGTCCTTATATGGCAAAATTGCTGGTGTAAAATAATGTCCGAAGACGATGAGCGAGTAATTATCGGAAAGGGAACTTGGATAGACAAGCTTGCCTCAGAGATGATAGAGCGCGAAAAACAGCTTGGAAGAGATACATCTATGCTCAGGGTCGAGTCAGGGCTTGGAGCATCCGGCATACCGCATATAGGAAGCCTTGGAGATGCTGTACGCGCATTTGGGGTCAAGCTTGCACTAGAGAACCTCGGATACAAATCAGAGCTTATCGCATATTCGGACGATCTTGACGGACTGCGAAAGATTCCGGAGGGGCTGCCGTCTTGGCTTGAGGAGCACCTTGGCAAACCAGTGTCTTTGATTCCAGACCCGTTCGGAACACATGAGTCATACGGGATGCACATGAGCAGCATACTCCTTGATGGGCTTGATAAGCTTGGAATAAAGTACAAGTTCCAACGCGCAATAGAGACATACAAGCAGGGCCTGTTGAAAAGTCAAATCCACACAATTCTGACAAATTCCGAAAGAATTGGAAAGCAGATAGAGGACATGGTGGGGCAGGAAAAATATCAGAAATTTCTTCCATATTATCCAGTCTGCACAAAATGCAGCAGACTGTACACGGCCCAGTCGTACGAATACGACTCTGAAAGAATGAAAGTAAAGTACAGATGCGTCGATGCAGAAATCGGATCCAGGATGCTAAAGGGATGTGGTCACGAGGGAGAAGCAGACATTGCAAAGGATCTTGGCAAGCTTGCATGGAAGGTAGAGTTTGCCGCAAGATGGCATGCATTTGACATAAGATTTGAAGCGTATGGAAAAGATATCATGGACTCTGTCAAGGTCAACGACTGGGTATCAGATGAAATACTTGGTCATCCTCACCCGCACCATGTCAAATACGAGATGTTCCTTGATAAGGGAGGAAAAAAGATTTCAAAGTCGGCTGGCAACGTTGTGACCTCGCAGAAATGGTTCAGATACGGCACACCAAAATCGATGCTACTGCTTTTGTACAAGAGAATAACTGGTGCAAGGGAACTTGGATTTGAGGATATACCGGTATTGATGGACGAGTACAATGAGCTTGAGGACATCTACTTTGGTAAGATAAAAGTCGACAATGAGGCAAAGCTTGTAAAATCACGCGGCCTCTACGAATATGTCAATCTTCTTAATCCTCCAAAGACGGCTCCAACTCACGTGAACTTTAGGCTGCTCATCGAGCTGTGCCGCATCTTCAAGGAAGACAGGATAAGCCTTGTGACAAAAAAGCTAATCGATTACGGTGCAATAAAGGCACCAGAACCACACATAGATGAGCTCATAACACTGGCAGGAAACTATGCTGACGACTTTGAAGACTCTGAGACGACGGCAGTTCAGATAAACGAGCAGGCAAAAAAGGCGCTAGGACAGCTTGTCAAGGTCCTATCATCTGAGAGCGAACCAGAGGACCTGCAGAACACCATTTACAACATATCAAAAGAAAACAACGTGGCTCCAAAAGAATTCTTTATGATATTATACCAGATTATCATAGGGGCAAGCCGGGGCCCGAAGATCGGCCCCTTTATCATGGACATTGGTCGCAAGAAGGTAGCCCAGACCATATCACGGCATATCTGATATGGCCCACAGCGAGCACAACAGGCCGAAAAAAAGCGGCGCGTATTTTCTGATAATCCTTGGCGCGCTGCTCTTTATGATTGCCCCACTGATGTTCTCAGAGACGCCGGAGACAGGTCTTGTCATAATAGTGGTCGGATTCCTAGTGGGAGGCCTTGGATTTTACCTCAGATTCGTAAAAAAATGAATAAAGGTGCCTGCCTTTTGCTTACAGGAGTGACTTTTGATGGGACTGTTTAAGCGCAAAAAAGAGGAAAATGCAGAGCCTGCAGAACAAAAGCATCAAGAAGAGCAAGTCAGAATAAAGAGTCCGGAAGAGATCAGGGCCGAGCAGACAGCAACAGAGCTAGCATACCTTGAGGGCGAAATAAGATCAAAGACAGAGCACCTCAGATCAGTTACTGAAAAACTCTCACTTGTAAAGCAAGAATATGATCAGGTAACTGCAAGTCTGATGAGCACTAAAAAGGAAATCAATGAGAGAAAATCCGAGATAGATTCTCTACGAGAGCAACACCAACAAATTATCCAGCAGATAAGGCAGGCAAAGACCGACCTAGAGTCCGCAAGAAAAGAATTTGAAGTGAAAAAAGAGGCACTCGGAGAGCTTGCCAAAGCCCGTTCTGAGCTTGAACAGGCAAGAAAAGAATATCTTGCATTAAAGGGCGAAAGCGAGGAATTCAAAATTCAGCTTGATGTGATAAAAAAATCGTACGAGGATACAAGAAAATCGTACGAGACAGCAAACCAGTCCCTTACCAAGGCAAATTCCGAGTTGGAAGAGATAAAAAGACAAACAGAAGTCCTAAAAGCAGAGCAGGATACTGCGATAAAGGAGGCAGAGGCAAAAAGAAAAGAAGTCGAGCTCGCAAAAAAAGAGCTAAAATTCATCGAGGAGCAGATGGCAAACGTCGGTGAAAGGACCGCCCCAAAGAATGTTGTAGCTGCTGCAAGCTCAGTTGTATCGTCACTGAATGCCAAGCTACTTGCGACGCAAAAAGAGCTTGAGATTGTCAGGACAGCATTACAGCGTGAAAGAGCAGAACACCTTGAAGCAAGAAAAAAGCTCGACGAGGTTGCAAGGAAGGATGCTCAGTAGATCACTTGAGGCGTTTTAGAATTTCCTTTTTGATAAATAGAAATTCTTCGTTTGAGAGAACGCCTTTTTCCTTCAGCGATGCCAGCTTGGTTAGCTGTTCCACTATGCCCTCTTTTGCAATATTCCTTTCTTCCACAATAGGTGATTCGGGTTGTACCTCGATTGACTGCAGCTCAAAATGGGAAGTGTTGCCTATCTCCTCAAGAAACGTGTTGCCAGAGCACCCCACAACCTGCATGTGCTGGATAAGCTCCTCGCCTGCAAATTCTATGAGCATGCCCTTGGCTGACTTGTATCCGCATGTATCGCACGTTACCACAAAGCTTCCCGTTGCCAGGTTTGGCACAGAATCGGCACGGGTCTTTCTCACATATTCGGCGTATCTTGTCTTGCCGCACTGGTGACTGTCAGTTGACATGTGGTCATCACAGAACCTGAATCCGCAGTACTGGCACTTTGAGGGAGTCCTTAGGATCTCTCCGCAAAATAGGCACGAATTGGCTTTTGTTTTTGGGGGCGATAGGCTCAACCTGAATGAGGATTGTGCCTAATTATTAAAAAGGACCAGCTCGTACTGGATGAAATTTTATGCTTCTCAGGACTAGTTTTTATTTTTGGATTGATGCATCAATACATTGTCTGTCATCAGGACCATCGGCAGGGGCATATTGTTTGTCGCAGTAGGAATAGTCACAATAACTGTCGGATTTTTTATGCTCAGAGGGACCATGAATATGTGGAACCGCTCAAAAAAGGATGACACATCAGAATGAGTCAAACTGACAGATAGCGTCTATAATAAGCTAAAAGATGACCAAAGTAGACAAGACATCATCTAAAAATAGTGCAAATGCATACCAAGTGGCATGGTAGGACCAAGGGACGGTGGATTTGGGTTCGATCAGTCAAAAAAATACAGTGATGTTGACAACATTGACCAGGTCTGCGTTCAGTGCCAGGCAGGGTCCCATGATAGGTGTGTTGCAAGAGAAGACCAATCAAAGAGCTGCGAGTGCGAGCGATGCATAGAGTTCGGCTAGATTCTGCCGCTATTTGTCTTGTTCGTGCTCTGGCTTTATCTTCTTAAAGTTAGAATACAACAGAACATCATATATTATTTTGAGCGTGCCGCCAAGTACAAATGGGGCTGAAAGTAGTAGGGACTGTATCAGTACCCCGGCAATTGACGGGCTGACAGCCTGCGTTATGTTCCTTGATGTATTTGTAATACCGGCTGCGGCGATTCGTTCCTCATCTTTTACCACCGATGCAAGATACGACTGTCTTGTTGGCACGTCCATCTGTGACATTCCCATCCTTGCCAGATACAACAAAAATGCAATCTGAAATGTCGGAGCAAACGCAATAAATATCATCAACGCATTTGACGGAATGTGAGTAAAGACCATCGTGTTTATCAGCCCTATCCTGTCTGCCAGCTTTGTTGCGACAATAAATGAGAATGCAGTAAGCACGCCAGCTATTGAGAAAACCATCGAAAGATCAGACAATGTGACATCAAAGCGAGTGAAAAACCAGAATGAGACTATACTCTGGAGCACAAATCCGCCTGCAAAGGAATCAAGTGAGAATAGTGCGGCCAGTTTTGTAACTATCTTCTTTGATTGAGGCGATAGATTGATTGCAGACGGTTTGTCCTTGGCGTTTTTTTCTGTGAGCTCAATCTCCCTTGAAAGAAAGCAGTAAATCACGGCTGCCGCGATTCCTGCCAGCATGTAAAGCAAAAACAGCATCCTAAAAGAATCAGTTGCTTCCACCGCAAGCGACTGCAAAATAGAGGGAAGACCTGCAAGCAGCGCACCCCCAGACATTGAGAGCATTGCTGCCATGTTATAAAATCCGAACGCCGTGTTTTGCTTTCTTATGTTACGTATAGTCTTTGGCAGTATACCCTGCTCAAGTGATAAAAATGCACTTGTCTCAGCACCAGTTACGTTGACAGTTCCAATCAGTGCAGCAACTATTAGTGCCACATAGTTGTCTGTAACCAGGAATATGGCACCTGAGACTGCCATCATGACAGCATACAGAATTAGTATTTTCTTTCTGCCAATGCGGTCTGCGTAAAAGCTTGCAAACATTGTAAAGATAATGCTGTTTACAAGCGTTGCAGAAATGACAAGGCCAATCATTACGTCGCTAAGCCCAATCGACTTGAGATAGATTGCAAGTATGATGCTCAAAAAACCATACGAGAATGCGCGTATTATTCTAGCATAAAGGATCAGTTTTCCATCAAGTGAGAGCCAATCAAGCAACGATATGCAGTGATAAAGCATCCATATTATTTGATTTGAAAAAATTAGGAGAGCTCGGCGCTGCCGAACAGCACCGAGAACTGCTTGCACCATACAAGTGCAGTATCATACTTTGAGAGGTCTGTCCCTTCCGGGATCTGATAGTTTTGGTTGCCAATGTTTGCCTTGAGTGGCCCTAGGCTGACAAAGTCCGATGCAGACTTGTCAGTTGCCAAGTACACGTATAGGTCAGGCCCGTTAGTAGACCTGAAATCCTCAAATCGCAGTATCTTGTTTCCATCGTCTAACTGCAGTATCTTGGCAGTGCCCTGCGCATCGTGTATCCCATCGCCAACACCTACGAACATGCCAGATATCATGTTGAGCTTTGCCATAGAGCCATCAGACATCTTGTCTGCCATCATGGATTTGTCCTCCATCTTGTCTGCCATCATATCCGTTTTTAGGTTTGTAGGCAGCGGCTCGTCTATTGTGTTGTTTATAAAAAGCGGCGATATTGCATATGCTGCGACCGGAACCGCGATTGCCACAATTATGCCGACGATTATTTTCGTGTTCATTGTCAAGCCGAGGAAGATTTAGATTAAAACCGTTCTTCCAATTCTGTTCCAAATCAATTACAAATTTGGGCTCCGATTCACTGAATCCAATCATGAGATCATGTCTCTAACTCCTCGTCATCGCCCGAATGAAATTGATCCAATCAAGATAATAATCATCCTAAAACAGTTAAAGCCAAATATCCCAAATAACGTCCATGGAAAAATTCAAAGTGCAGGAAATGATAAGGGAGGAATTACAAAAAGTGCTAACCCACAAAGAAAGTCTCCATGACGGCTGCGCCGCATGCCACATCATATTCTCGCTCAAAAACAAGACTGGCACATCAGAACAAGACTGCGCTGATGCATTATCCGAAGCCCTTACAGCAGATCCTAAGCTTAACGAAGAGTTTATCGAGGCAATAGAAAAAATACACATGATAGAGAGGAACATGGGCGGCACTTTTGCACTTCGCGAAAGGGAATCAAAGGATGCGTATCTTGAGGCGTATTTTGCAAACGTCTTAGAGGAGCTCAGGGCAGACACAATAAAATACTCACAGCATGTAGTGCTCAGAAAACTAGTGCTGGCATACATCTCATTGTATTTGGCCCAGACTATAGGAGTTGACTATCATGCTGCAACTGAGGAGCTCTACTATCTTTTGCGCAAGACAGACTCGAAGAACGCCCAGATTGATGAGATAATCTCAAAGATACAGGCAGACCAGAATCATTTTTAAGAAATTTGCCAATCATAGAATCATGCCAGTAGATCTTATCAGGACCATCAACAGAGTTGGAAAATGGTCCGCAAGCAGGATGGTTGGAAAGAGAAGACCAATAGTGGCAGTATTCAGTCTTACACATTATTGTAATTATTATTGCCCCATGTGCCCGTTTGGAGATGCCGACAAGGAAGGGCAGCTAAAGGTTGCCCACAGGGATGATCTTACCACGGAGCAGTGGAAGCATGTATTTGAGAAAGTATCAAGATATTGCATCTGGTCTATAATTGAAGGCGGCGAGCCCACGAGCAGGCCGGACTTTATGGAGCTTGTCAGACACCTGCACTCGCTTAAAATGCCGATCACACTTATCACAAACTGCTCACTTTTGCACAAAATAGACCTTGATGAGCTAAGAAAACACATACAATTCATCACATGTAGCATTGATTCTGTATTCGAAGAACCTTACTGCAAAGTGCGCGGTGTGCCGCCTTCAATGTACCACAAAGTGATGGAGAACTTGCAGCTGTTAAACGAGAAAAACGTTCCCCACTACTTTAACTCCGTGATAACAAAGTACAACACGGACGAGTTTGCAGACAAGTCGTATTTTGGGAGGGCCAGGCAGCTTGGAATAAAATCAGTCTCACTCACATTCGTTGAGGACAGAGCAGATGTCAACTATACGCTACTCCCAGACAGGGAGACAGTGAAGACAGTTTGCAAAAGCATACTTGAGCACATCAAAAGCGGACAATATCCAAAAGTCATGCTGCCACAACAATACTTTGAGCAGATACTGGAGCACGGGCGTGGCATGTTTGACGAGTGTGGCGTCTGGAAGTCCGTTTTTGTCAACGCGAACGGGACCATCATGGTACCTTGCTGGAAATACAATACGCCGGAGAGCACTTTTAATATTTTGCAAAATAGCATAGAGCAAATCTGGGATGCGCCACAATGGGAGATCGCAAAGACGTGCCATGACTGCGAAGTCCTCGGATGCATATGGTATTCCTCCCAGCCTGTCACAACGTTTGCGCAAAATTACATGCGAGGCCTATCAAAGATGATAAACCAAGCCCCGGAGATCAGATCATGATAAAAAAGTCAAGCATCCACTCCAGAGCAAACCCAAGGAAAGTAAACCCAGCATGGTTTACGGGCAAGGTAAGCATGACGGATATTTCTGCTTCCATAAAGCCCAAAGGCCACAACATCTATCATGTCAGATTTGAAAACGGTGCCAGAACCAAGATTCACTCTCATAATGGAGACCAGATACTATACGTCACATCAGGTATGGGCAGCCTTGAAACATTCTCAAAAAACGGCGGTAGCCAGGAAAGATTTGCCATAAAGAAAAAACAGAAAATCCCGCTGTCTGCAGGAGACATTGTCTTTATCCCAAGAGGTATGCTTCACACGCATGGCTCTATCAGCAAGAGGCAGATATTCTCTCACATTGCGTTCAATATTTTGGCAGCAAGAGAATACAAGACCACATGGTATGAATCGGATTTTAAGAAAAACGTACTAAATCCGATTAAATAACAGTACTAGTACGACAAACACTACACTAGTGCAAAATGAAGGAAGCTGTCCACCTACTTGCCGAGTCAGAATTTCACAATACTGCGGCTTGTAGGAATTTCATACTTTTTTAACATAAACACACACATCAAAATATCACACAAGTACCAAGCATCTACATGAACGAGCAAATTACTGCAATCATAGTTGATGATGAAAAAGACATTACTGATGTCTTTGCAGAATACTTGAAAATAATCGACGTTGATGTATTGGGCATAGGACATAACGGCAAGGATGCCGTGGACCTTTACAAAAGGCACAGGCCAGATATCGTGTTTTTAGACCTGATGATGCCAGAGTACGACGGCCTTTATGCGCTAGAGAACATCAGGGCCGACTCACCAAGTGCTATCGTCATAATAATAACTGCATACATGCATACTGCCAATGCAAACAGGCTTTTCAGCTTGCATCCAACCAAGGTAATCTCAAAGCCATGGGATTTGAATCAGATATACGATGTCGTAGAACAATTCCGCCCAGACAAGGCGGAAAAAATGCAGCAAACAAAATAACATGCATCAGTCAGATTTGAGGAAACGTGCGTGTGCATAATATTCATCAACTGACCTGCTGTACACTATGACCACGTTGTACATTTCCGTATCAACGCCGGTGGCATCATAGTTATGTGAACCCCTTGTTGCTTTTAGTGATCCAAGATCCACACCCGATGAGGCAGAGCCGTCCTTTGTTAGAAACACTCTCTGGTCAATCCCTGGCGTGATGTTCATATTCTCCAATCTCAAAAACGCCTTGTCTGCAGACTGGACAAGTATTGCAGTACCTGATGCCTCGTATCCTTTCAACGCCGTCAGCTGCGCCAGTTTGGCAAACCTTGCGTCCGATTTTGTCTGCTGTCGTATGTCATCCACAGTTTCCACAAGAAAGCTAGGATGCAATCTGGCTTCCTGCATCAGCAACCTTACCGTATCTGATGGCATACCATGTATGAGCGCTGTCCTCTCTGCCTCATCAAGGGACATCAGTACATCAAAGCTCAGACCGGTCCTATACTGCTCAAGCTTTGATGCAAGCACGTTCTGCTGCTCTGGAGGCACGTATGATGCTGCTACCACATAGTACATTCCGATAAGAAATGTTCCCACTACTACAGATATGGTAACCTGTCTCAGCATGTCTATGCCCCCTGAAACAGCATCTGTCGTTTTGTCTGGTGCTGCATTGCAATTGCAAAAAACACACCCATTACAATCCCATACACTATGTGCAGCTCAAGTGAGCCGATCATTACAAGCTCCACATTTAAGACAATTGCATCTGCCTCTGCGGAAAACCCACCTCCTTCTATCTGAGGAATCATAAGCAGCGTAGTAATAGGCACAAAAAACACCAAAAACACCACAATTCCAGTTACTGCTCCTGCAAACGCACCCTTTTTGAGTGATGATATCTCCATAATTTTGCCAAGGCACGAACCAAGGCCAAAGACAGTGCCTATTAGGGCCGCTGTGAGCATATGAGATACCATTCCCACTAGCGTGGCACCAAGTCCTGATATTCCAAGTGGCAGTCCTACCACCTTGTAAAAAGTTCCAGGCGATGAGCCCATGCTAAGGTCGATTACAAAAATACTTACAAATATGGCAAATCCGCCAACAAGTCCAGATACACATCCAACCTTTGCCCTGTTTGCAAAAAATAATGTGTTTGGAGCACTCATGTCGAAGGCCAGTGCTCACTTTCAAATTTTTTCCAGGCTTCCTTCTTTTCCTTCTTTTCTTTTCCCTTCATGTGATACTCCTCGTACAAGATCATCGAGCTGAAAAGTCCCATCACCGCTCCATACAGAACGTGCAGCACTAGTGAACCCCACAGAATCTTATCGTGCGTTTCCAACAGTATCTGGGCCACCCTCATGTCTTCCGGCGTGGCAGGTACAAGACCAGTTGCCTGCTCTGAGATTGCAGGAAACATCACGTACAGAGTTATCGGCATGAAAAATATCGCATATACCTGCAACCCTGTAACAGCACCCCCCAGTATTCCCTTTGGCACACTTGAGATGCGAAGCATTCTGTGTGACAGTGAGAATATGCAGAAAACCGCCCCGACAAGTGCGGCAGTTAGCATGTGAGCAAAAAATCCGAATGCAATTGCAGCCATTCCATCCAGTCCCACCACCAGGCCCACTGCCTTGTAGAACGTTCCAAACGGTACTCCGATCTCGCTGTCTATCCAGAAAAACGAGCTGAAAAGCGCAAACCCTCCTACCAAGCCTGCAACGCAGCCAGTCTTGGCCTTGGAGTACACTTCCGTGCTAATCATGCTCACCACCGAAAGGACTTGTTGTTCTGCAGCCTACATGTGCGCTTTTCAACCATACTAGTATGTGGAAAACAAATATAACATATTTTGTTATTATCCTTAAAATTCATATAATAATAAACTTGTAAAAATTAAAAATGTTTAACATTTCATACAAAAATCAAAAATCATCAAACAAATGTAAACATGGTGAGGATAGTATTGCAAGCAGTGCTTTGGAACCACGTTCCATGCTCGTTGACCTAGCAAGAGCGCATCAACGTTTTCTTGCTTGATACTATCCTAGGTACAGCATTACGCCCAACATCAATAAATCTGATCATCTTTGATCTGATCAATTGTAAGAAAACAATCCAAAAATCAAACGTTTGTTGAAAATCAGCTCAAAAATCATCGAGCTTCTTTTGGTTTTTCCATACAAGCTCATCAAGACCAAGCAACATACGCAGTTTGTTTGCCGTAGCAGCTGCAAAGCCCTCGTAGTGATTGTTTGCAAGAACTGCCGCAAACATTACCTTATCTTTTTGCTGCTCCAGCTTTGCAGCCCATTTTCTCAAATCCTCCGTCCTATCGCGCACCAGCTGCCCAAAGCTTTGCTGTGGAATCTTTCTGTCCCCGATTATTCTCAAATACAAAAAGTCCGACGTCACAGGCAGCGTGTTTTGCACATTCTGAACATCATTCCAGACAAGGCAGATGTTTCTATCGGTAAGGTACCGCACCGCATCCTCTGAGAACCAGCTCCGGTGGCGCCCCTCTACTACCATCCTTGCAAACATGTGCATAATCTCCTCAAGGCCTTCTCTTGCCTCCCAAAAAGATAGTGAGGGGGGAAGCTGTATGACGCTGAGCAAATACTTGGCATCAAGCGGCCTTAGCGCATCAAGGAACTTTTCAACATCATGTAGCGCTCCCTTGAGTCTTTTTTCATGAGTGATCATCTGCGGCAGCTTTGCGGTGAAGCGAAAGTGCGCTGGCGTTTGAGATGCCCATCTTTTTGCATCATTTGTCCCAGGCATACGGTAGAACGTAGAGTTTACCTCCGTTATGTCAAAAAATCTAGAATAAAACTTCAAAAACCTTGATGAATCCATTCCTGCAGGATAGAACGGTCCAACCCAGCCATCGTAGCTCCAGCCGGTGCACCCTATGCTAATTTCCAAGACTTATTTTCTCTTAAAGAGGCTGCCTAGTCTAAAGCCGCCCTGCTTTTCCTGCTTTTTGCCAATGCCATCAAGATACTCGTACGATATCTGCCTGCCATGTCCTACCATCCCCGACGTCTTCAGGTCCCGAAGCTTGAACCACTTGCCGTTCTCCAGCTTGATGAGCGCATCATCAGATAGCGCAAACCCGGAGCCCTCGTCATGGAACTCGATGTATCCTCCAGGCCTGAGCTCAAGCTCGCAGTTATAGTTAACAGTGGAGCCGAAAATCGATATTATACGCGCCCTGACCTTGACGTTGTTTATCAGGTTGTTGACAACCACAGTATCGCCATCAAGCAAGACAGTCTCGCGTGCAGTGCCTGCAACTATCTTGCCTTTGGGCGCTCTAAGCTCTGTAAAATGCTCCTTTGTGATGTACAGGCCCACCCTGCCCTGCGGGTCCTGCTGTAGCTCCCTTATTCCCGAGAGATTGCCCACTATGATATCCCCGTTATCTGCAGTTATCTTGGCGCCATGCTCTATTACAAAATTGTTCTTGAGTGCATCAACTAGAGTAAAGTTGCCCTTTGTTACCGTGATGATCGTCTTTGTACTCTCAGTTGGTGCAAAGTACGGGTTTGTCACGCTTCCTGCCATCATTATGCTGCCATCGTACGTAAAATGGCCAGCCCAGAACTTGCCTTTCACATACAGATCACCTGTCTGCTTGCGCTCAAACTCCATCTCCCCGAGCTCCTTTGAGCCGAAAAGCTTCGTGCCGGCCTGGTCAGAGCGGCTCAAGAGGCCTGCCCATTCCTGAGCAAGATCCATCTCGCGCGCCACATCGCCGGACAGTACAAGATTCCTCTTTTTTCTCTCCTCCTCCGAGTCGCCTGCATACACCCTGGCTTTTTTGAGCTTTTCAATGTCAGTATCAGGGTATGTCTTTCCCTGTTTGAGGTCCTCATACGCCTGGATTATCTTTTTTATCTTTTCCTCGTCCCCGCCCCTGTCTGAATGGTGGTCAAGAACGAGCTTTCTGAACGCGTCCCTTATCTCCTTCTCAGATGCCCCCAGCTTGACACCCAAAATATCGTAATTGCTCTCAACCATCCAGTCTTTTTTGATATTGATGGGTTATTTTGTTTTTTCAAGTGCCGCCTTGATGGCCCCAACATATCTTGATATAATATCTGTAAATACTGTCAGCTTGTCCTGAGGCAGTGCCATCGAGCCAGCCCGGACGTCAAGCTCGCGCTTTATTCTTGTCTGCTCCTCAAGTAAGAACTCCAGCTGGGTCCTGTTTTTCTCCCCAAGGCAGCCAACTGCCGAATCAAATTCTGATTCAAGCTTGTGTCTTATCTCAGAGAGATGAGGCGTTTCCCCGTATACGTCCTTGAATGAAAAACTCCCAAAGACCCTCCTGTTAAGATCGACCATTACTGCCACTGATGCTTTCCAGTATACTAAAATTTTGATTCAGCTAAAGCCGGCGCCGAACTTCTCGCCCTGCTGCAAAATGTCCACATCGCCCGCATCATGCAGCATCAGGTACAAAAACGCCTCGTTGACAAGGCTCCTTGCCTGCTCATCCCCTATCTCAAAGCTGGTCTTTGCAAAATCATAGTACTTGGCCAGTTTTTGAGGATCCTGCTCATCAAGAGGCACCTTGTCCTCTCGTATCAGCTGCGCGATCTTTTCTATCTTAGAGTCATGATCTGGGTCAGGCATCTGATCGTATTTGTCAGATTGGTTATTAAACATTGAAAATTTTTCATCTGCGACATGCACGAGTTGAAATTCTTCCATCAATTTTAAAGTCTTAAAAGTTTGGCTTGCGTATCATACCGTATGGAAGAATCGATCCAGCAGTGCCAGTGCCCCCCTGGCTCGGATAGCTATGTTGACGATGAGGGTATGAGAATCTGCAAGTCATGCGGCGGATGGATGCCGCAGTAACACCATTTTTGAGTGCTAAAACCCTTCAGGCGGATTTTGGATAAAGACATTGCATACAAGGCTGTCTGTTTTCTCATCCCGGAACTGCACGTTGCATGTGACAAACCTTCCCTTGAGCGCGCGCTCCAAGTCTTCTTGTGTCCTTTCCTCATATTGTGGGTCCTCAGGGTTGTCTACCTTGGCAATCACTATTCTTTCTGATTTGCCATACTCTGCCTTGTTGTCTTTTCTAAAGTGGGTCACTGCCATCACAAACGAGTTCCCAGAGACGCATCGTATCACAGGCCCTCCTATTCCATCTCCCATGACATATGTGTGAATCCACAGTATAATTGTGCTATGCCGATTTACCTGCAAGAGGAATCATGATGTGCATTGTAGTGCCCTTGCCCTCCCCGTCGGATTCAGCCCGGATCATGCCCCCGTGCCCTTCCACTATTCCCTTGCATACTGAAAGCCCAAGGCCGCTTCCACCGTATCTTCTGTTCTTGTCTGTCGACACCTGATAGAACTTGGCAAAGAGTCCGTCTATCTTGTCCTTTGGTATTCCAATGCCGTTGTCCGCAATCGTAATAACTGCGTTGCCTCCCTCTGATTTGAGCGATATGTGTATCTTGCCCGTCTTATCAGGCACAAAGTCAAGGGCATTTAACAGTATATTCTGGAATACCTGTCCCATCCTCATGGAATCAAACCTGCATGATACGTCCTGCAATTCTAGCGATACTGCAACTCCTTTTTTCCTAAACTCGGGCTCCAGCTCTGACATCGTACGTCTTACAAGCTCAGAGAGGTTTCCCTCCTGAATATCCAGTCTGAGCTTGCCAAGCTCTAGCTTGTTTGCATCAAGCAAGTCCTGAATCATCTTTTGTAATGTAATCGCGCTGGTGCTAATTGAGTGAAGCCTCTTTGCCTGCTCCTCGTTTAGCTGACCCAGTTTTTGCGAGAGTAGTATCTCAGAATACGCCTTTATTGGAAGAAGTGGGTTTTTCAGATCGTGAACTATCATCGTTACAAATTCGTCCTTTGATTTTTCCACCTTTTTTAGCTCCTCGTTTGCCCTCTCAAGGGCCTCTGACTTTTCCTGCAGCCTTGCCCTCAGAAGGTTTGTGCGCACAAGCAATACAGGGATTACAAACGAGAGGACAACTCCTGCCACAAGTATTATGGTATGCTCGTATGATTGCGCCTCAAAGCTTGCATCCCAGAGAACGTACCTCAGATCATAGTATTTTTTCAGCTTGTGCCCAAACAGATTTGTTTTGTATTCTACAGTTATTGCGTTATCTTTTTCCTTTTGCAATAACTCTACCACACTCCCTGATGCGCCGCCCGACTTGGCAACGCTGTACAGTACTTCATTATCATCTATCGGACTGAGCAATACAAGCTTGTACTGCTCAGAAAGTATCGTGCCCTCTGGGATAAAATATCCAAATGGTACTGCAATCACAAGCGATGCAGTCTCGTTTATTGCAAACTCGGCAGTCATTGCCTTTTGTCCGGCCACAACTGTAGGATAGTCAGGAAACAGAAAATCAAAGTCATGTCCGACGTATTCTTTTATCGGGTATGATTCCACTATTGTACTGCCATCAAGCACAAATAAGTTGAGTATCTCAGAGTTGCTGCCAAGTATTGTCTGCGCAAACCTGTCAAACTCTGCTGAGCTGACACGCTCTGAGCTTCCATAGAGGCCTATTATTCCAGATGATATGGTTTGCACCCTTCCCTCCCTTCTTGATATGGTGTTCTCGATGACTTTGGTATAGTCATCCTTGTTTGACTCTATTATCTGGGCCTGGTATGAGGACAGCTGGAAAAACACGATGAGCGAGCCGGCAAGGATGAAGGCGCCGACCAGAGCAGGTATGATAAACGGCGAGGATTTTTTTGCGTTCAACTGAATAATTCTAAAACAGCACATCCATATCTTTTGCTCGTTCCATCTTTGGAAGTCACTCCGGCAAATTCCAGATATGCAGTACAGGATGCGCAGGAACTGCGGTGCTTGACTGCTTGTTGATCGCACTACCTGACGCCTGCGAGGCGTCCGTACTAATCAGTAAATATTTGAAGAAAGATCACCAATAATTTCGAATAAGATAGGTGAGGGTCTGGTTGGATATTTTGCGCGTTCCGGGTTTGATCTCAGACCCATGCTATGCATATCACACGTAAGTAGAAAATTTTTTCCTTAATTTTGTTATAGTTCGTAATCCCAGTAGGATAACAATGTGTGAATGAGCTTCTTCGTGCGTGAAAAACTACTGGATAATCTTTTAGTGAATCTTCGTAAAATCAACAGAATAAGCTCATTTCCTAAGCTTCGTACACGAAATTTACGAGAAAAGCTTTTTGCCGTACATTTAGGCACGAGGCCTGAAGATTATTGCGAGCTTTTCGTGCACAAAAGTGTCAAAATCTAAATTCCGATATTTGCCAAATCCATAAAGCTCAAAGGAATTAATTGATTATTTCAATCCCTTAGGTTGGAATTTTCCTGCTTCGTGCCAGATAACAGCATGAGGCGATTCAATATCGTGTAATTTTATCCGATATATTTTAGTATCGGATAGACTTATCCGATACCATGGCACAGTACGCAGAATTACCTTCACACATACAAAAGAGAATAACAGAGAAAAAACGAAAACTTGGATCAAAAGGACATCTTACTCCAAGAAGAATTAAAGAGATCGACGAGCGCATGCAGGTGGATTTTGTTTACAATAGCAACAAAATAGAAGGCAGTACGCTTTCCAGAGGCGAAACTGAGCTAATACTACGAGGAATAACGATAGGAAAAAAGAATATCCCGGACGCATTGCGTGGAAAAGACCTCGGAGATATTCTAGTTGCACATAATCACTCCAATGCAATCGATTTGATTAAAAAAATTGCATTTGACAGAGTTTACAAAGTAACTGAATCAGATATTAAAAAAATTCACGGAATCATAATGAAAGGAGTGATTGCTAGCGCTGGACAATACCGAAATTATGACATAGATGTAAAGGGTGCAGGGTTTACACCGCCTCCATTTTATGACATTTCAAAACACATGAGAGATCTGCTGCATACATTAAACAGCAATCCCGATGAGTTAAGACCGATTGAGCTTGCGGCACAGATTCACTATGATTTTGCATGGGTTCACCCATTTGAGGATGGAAACGGGAGAATGTCTAGATTATTACTTAATTTGATTCTAGTAAGAAATGGATATCCGTTTGCGGTAATCAAAAGCGTTGACAAGCCGCAATATCTTAGGGCACTACGGGAAATGGATATTTCTGGCAATTTCAAGCCATTTCTGATTTATGTGTCGCGATGTGTCGAGCAGACATTGGATCTTTATCTGGCACCAAAAAAGCCCTCAAAAAAGGAAGAATTCCTACCGTTGGCAAAGCTTGCAGGCGGCACACCTTATTCTGCAGAATACCTAAGCCTGCTAGCAAGAAAGGGGCGAATTGACGCCATAAAAGAAGGTAAAACATGGAAAAGCACTAAAAAAATCATCAGTGCCTATCTTAAAGAACAAGGGAAATGATGTTATTCCTCCTAGAGAATGGATATAGTCTGAGCATTCCGCAAAACCAGAATCTGAGCTGCGTCAATTGTTGTTTGATATTCAAGAAGATGCGACATAGACAGGAAAACAATTGACAAAATAAAATCCTAGGTTATTATCAATATTAAGCCCCCAACTAAAATGGAGATACAAACAGTTGAAAATCAACAAATTAACCATGACGAAATCGCTAAAGTGCTAGAGTTCCTAAATAACGGCAATACAAGCAGCGAGTCGTCACAGCCGATGATTCAGAGAAGCTCATCAACGAAGGATGGCAGTACATCGGAACTTTGCCAAACGGAAAGGTCGTCGTCAAAATGTGCCCGTACATTACGTAAGAGCGGGTCTAGTGGGAACCAGTACCCATTTTGGGCCTTTTTTAGACCCGCTTTATGCCTGAAAGTTTGGTGAATAGCCTAGTTACTTTGACGGGAATTAGTTTTAACTAAGGAAATCGAAATATGAATTAAATAGAAGAAATGGCATCATATCTATTCCCCAAAGATCTGATGTACCTCATAACACCACTAAACATGGAATCGATACGCCTTTATTCTCACGGCAGGTGGCTTTAATCATGGCACTTTCACAAAGTGCAAAGATGCTTCTGATACTAATTGGCGCTACAAAATATGTTGAAGGTTCCACAAGGCTACAGAAATACGGATTATTGGTTTCTAAAAAAATTGGACAAAAAGAGGAATTCTTCAGCGACTGGCAGCCTGACAAATTTGGAGTTTTCAGCAAATCCCTGGCCAAGACTGTAACGATGCTGGCAAATGAAGGCCTCATAACTGCAGACAAGGTAAACACATATGGAAAAGACACAATCCGTTACAGAATAACAGACAGCGGAAGAGGCCAAATTCAAGACATCATACGTGAAAAGAAGGATCTGGTAGACGAGATTTGCGGCATTCCGCAGTATTATTTTGGCAAATCGTTAAAGGAAGTCTTGGCCGATGTCTACACTTTGTATCCAGAGTACACCACAAACAGCACCATAAAACACGAAGTAAACAAAAACAGAATAGAGCAAGAGTCGCTGTTTGAAGAATCTGAGTTTGACATTCCTTTCAAGCCATCAACCAGGCTGACGGCAGACATAACCAACCTAATTACAAGGACTCCTTCGGAACATGTCTTTAATGACGAAGACGTGCGGGAAAAGCTTGCCAAGCAGATCGGTTTGAAAAACATTCCCAGTCTTGACTCAGGCGCATTTGACAGGCTTGCCGGGATGCTGAGAAACAAGGTTCAGGCTGAAAAAATAGACTCCGTAGACGTTATACGAAATCTTTTCCCTAGCGCAAGCCAGATCCATACAAATGTATGGCATGAGAGTAGATGGTTTACTGCCATGGTATCATGGTACCACACAGGATACCGCAAGGGCGACCCGTAGACTGACTCCGAGTGAGCGGAAAACAAAATACCGCAATGACGGTGGATGGGAGAATTCCGCTGCATCAGGCATTTTCAAAAACAAGGAGGTGATCATACCATAATCAACATAGGAATTGACGTACACAAGAAAAAGTGTGTTGCTACAGTAAAATCCGATTCAAGACAGATCCTAGGACAAGTAACATTTGATAATAATTCACAGGGAGTAAACGAATTCATCAATACCATAAAACAACGATACCACAGTGATATTCGGGCAGTATGCGAATCCACTGCCAATTACTGGCTCAGATTACACTATACACTGGAGGAAAACGGCATCGATACCATTCTGGCTCATCCTGCAAAGACCAAAATAATAGCACAAGCCAAACTAAAAAACGACAAGCTTGATTCTGAAGTACTTGCAGATCTACTAAGATCAGACATGATATGCAAGTCATTTGTTCCAGACAAATCATATCGAGAACTACGCAATCTAGTCAGAACAAGACTGGGACTAATCAGAACCAGAACCACATACAAAAACAAGATTCATTCAATTTTAGCAAAATATGAGTACAAATCTCCAGTCTACAAGACCTTCTCAAAGAAGGGCATACGATGGCTAAAAGAGATAGACCTGCCTTCAGTGTTGTTTCTGCCAAAACTCGTGAATTTGCCAAGTTCAATTCTTTGGTTGTTTTTTACGTATTCTATTCCTGCAGTGATACTTCGTATGCCATTTGGTTGAGAGAGGCCGTTAATATGATGCTCTGCGGATGCAAGTGTAAGTATTTTTTCAAGATCACGAATTTCGTTTTTCCTTAAATCCGACTTTCTTTCCCTGATTTCTGACCATGCCCAAGTCAGAAATGTGTAATAGCGCAGTCTATCAGTCTGGGTAGTTATTCCGGGAATAAAATATTCTTCGGAAAACCTGAAAATAGCTAGCTGCAATGGGTCTCTAATTGTACCGAGTGGTATTTTTTCTGACCATAAAAGAGACATTACTATACATGGTTAAAATCATGGCAGATATTTTTTTCTCAAGGCATTTTGAGTCAAGACCAAATTAGTGTCGAATCCAACAAGACCCGATCATACTTTTGAAAATCTAGTCTACTTTTTCTTTGTACAGGTGTAAACTAATAATGACAAGCATGATTAATCCACAAAAGAATTTTTATGAATTTGTTGTTTTCTGTTAAATTTACTAATATTCAAGATTGGAAAATGGTATTTAACTCACTAGAAAAATCCTTTGAAGAAGGAATTTTTCAAACAAGCAAAAATGTTATTGTTTTTAGAGCAATACATTCCTCCAATATTGCCTTGTTAGAAGTGACATTTCCTAGATCATCCTTTAAATTTCTAAAAGTAGAAAACCTGTCTTTTAAATTTTTAATAAAAGAACTGAGGGTTATTTTGAATTATGCCAATCACAATGATTCAATAGAGTTTGAGATGCCAAATGACAAATTCCTTAATGTTTACATAAACAAAGTTTTGATTGCAAAATTAACTATACAAAAAATTCATGATTTAAAGAATTTTGAGCCTCCAAAAATCGAATACACTTCTATGATTCATTTAGGTTCAGATGTAGTTAAAAAAATACTTGCTAATTTCAAAAATAATTATGATTGTGTTCAAATTAATTCTAAGAAGAACGTCATACAATTTAGTAGTTTATATGAAAATAAAACATCAAAAATCAATATAGATGAGGAGAATGCTGGGCTTTATGAGGTACAAATCGTTAACAATACGTCTTCCACTTATTCGTTAGAATACATGAAAGATATTATTCGAAACATTGGAAAAGCATGTAAAACTATGAAAATGGAATACGCTTCATCAAGCCCACTGCGTTTGTCATTTGTCACATCATCAAATGCTCAAATTGAATATTATTTAGCTCCAAGGATCGTTTATCAATAATTTATAGTGTCAATCTACGGAAAGTTCTTCATAAATGGCTTTATACAACTTGTCAAGAACAGGTTCGATTCTATCCTTATCGAAACCAAGGACTTGAAGTATTGTAACATCAAGAATCCTACGATACTTGTTATTGGTCAAATATTGATCCTTAATTGACGGAAAATTTATCTCTTCTAGTTTTTCTGCTATTTCTTCAAGTTTTGATTTTTCCTCATGTGACAGTTTTTTAATGTCAAATAAGTCGTAGAGAACCCAATCGGCTTCCATAATATGAGTAAATCCTCTTGTCGATTGAGAACGGTATAACAGAAAATTTGCAATGGTTATACTGCTGTTTAACAGTAAAGTTTGGAATAATCCTTCTTGTGAGCTATTAAAGTCTAGAATTTTAAAAGAATGTGGGGCGACAAATTTTTTCTTTGAGTAAAAGGCGAAATGATGTGTGTTTGCTGAATCTGGCCTAAATCGATTTGGAATAATTACATGACGTAATTTGTTCAAGACATTTTTGTTGTGCGTAAACCAATCAAATTTTCCTTTCCATTTAGAAAACCGTAAAATTTCATCAAATTTTGCTGGTTCTTCTGTAATCACATAATCAATATTATCCACTATAAAGTTTTTAATTCCAGTTAATGTTCGCAGAGCCGGTTGAGTTTTGCTGATTGGAATCTCAAATTCATTCTCAAGTGATTTAATTTTAAATTTGAGTGTCTGAGATTTCTTTTCTTTAAGGATCAAAAACGATCTTTTAACTCTTGATTCGTCTATTGGATTATTAATAAAAACAAGCTCAGAAAGGCCTTCTGGCGACGCATGGAGCCCCTCCCTCATAATTTCCTTCGACAATTTAACTAGTTTATTTCCAGCGGTTTTTCTTACCTCGGCCATAAAATTGGAGATGACCAAACCATTCTTTTGTGATTTAAAGCCAATCAGTGGCATGAGATTATCAGAATAATCAAACAGTTCTTTTGTCTTTACAAAGGTTATTTCGTAATCATCGTTATTTTTATTAGTTTTTTCAATATAATTGCGGTTCAGATCGTTGATTAATTTTGTTACTTGATCTGAAGGCATTTTTTTGATTTCAGATTTTATCGAGACGATTGCAGTATAATCTTTTTCGTCGGGTTTTTTTCTCTCTGCTATGTATAAGACATCCCTATATGCTGAATTTTCGCTGAATGCATCATCGATTATTGGCTTAACAATAAATTTAGCAGAAAAATTACTCAAAAGAAAATCACGTACAGGTTGAGTTGCGCCGCCTCTTGCAATGCTAATTGGAATTACTGCGCCGAGCATTCCACCGTTTTTTAATAAAAGATTTGACAGTCCTATAAAATAACCCCACAAATTTACCATCCCCCCAACTTTTTCCTTTAGAACAACATTATTGTTCAGTTTGGTTCTCATCTCATCAGGCATTTTTTCTCTATCTGAAAAAGGAGGATTCATTATAACCACATCTAATGGTGAAATGTTGAATGTAGAACCTCTTCCTTCCATGGATACAGATCCTCCTTTTTTACTCCAAGCAACTTCGTTTGTGAGTGTCAGTTGTGCTGATTTTTCAAAACCTGTAATTGGGATTCCTTTTCCTCTCGTAAACGCAGCGCTTCTGAGCCTATCCGCTAATTCAAGACTGTCCATCGAAGCAATTCTCACGATGTTGGTAGGTTGATCTATCTGCTGCATAGCAAGATTAATTGTTGTGAGGTGGCTTGCAAACGGCATAAGGTCTGCTCCGCTGATTTCTTTTTCAATAAATTGTTTATGAACTGCTTTGAAATTTTCAAATCCTTTCTGTGATTTGTATAAGTTTAGTTTTCTGGAGTAACTTGCAACTAACAATGTTCCAGAACCACATGCAGGATCCATTACAGTTTCGTTCCATGAGTGAATTGTTAGGCCTGCTAACAAGTCCGCAGAATTAGGATGAGTGTAGAATGCGGCTAGTATTTTTCTAATTTCATGAGGAATGAGATCGTGAAAGAATCTTCCAGCTAGATCATGGGTAATTAACTCAGCCCTTATCAATTGGATTGCTTGAATAACATCATTAAGAATTTCAATTACCAGATTATCTTCTGGAATTTGGCCCAAGATATTAATTTTATAGATAGATTTAAAATCGATTTTAGTAATTGCATCAAAATATTTTTGTAGATCCTGTATTTTGGCTATCTCCGTTAACTCTGGTAATTTAGTACTGGTCATTTTTTTACTGTAAATTCTATAAAAAAGTAATTGGTTGAATAACAAATATGAAGAAAGATTTGTTATTTGATTCTCCGCTAATTCTTGATCATCAATGTCACCGATTGATGTAAAAAGATCTAATTTTTCAACTACTTCAGAGACGAGTTTTTCCTTTTTAACATATGATGTTATTGCGTTGAGATCCGAAACAATTTGGCGTATTTGTTTTACAATCGTGTGTAAATCTATTTTATGAACTTTGGAATCAATTTTATTTTTTAATTCCTCAAATATTTTTGAGGCAGAATCTTCAACTGTTTCATTCCAATAATCAGTAAATACATGACATTTTATTTTGTCGTTAAGGGTTATTTTTCTTAGCCATTCACTATTGACAATAGGTTGATTTTTGAGAGTTTCAGGATATATTAAGACCAGAACGTTTGATGTGCCAAGTTTACTTGCGTACCTAAAGGCTTGCGCAGTCGCCTTCGTGCTTAAAGTTGGTGTATTTTTTTCTAATTTTACCTCAATTACAAATTTATCTTTCCCATATGTGAAAACAATGTCAGAGAAATCCCTTTCTTTTCCTGCTCTTGATTCACCAATGCTGTCAAATTTTATTTCCCGTAGGAAGTCACTGATAGGATCATAAAGAGTTCTTTCTATTATCCGGTTCTGAGAAGACACCATATTGAGTTTTTGATATTACTATTTGAAATTTTTCATACTAACAATAATTATGCGTGAGAAATTTTGCTCTATTGAAACATCTCATTTAATATCTGATCCACGTCATATACTGTACAAATCGGACTTATACATCGGTAAAGAGTCTTTACTGATTGTTTCAATTGTTTATCTGAAGCCAAAGGCCCTTGGAGCATTAACTTACTTGCACCACCAACAAAGCTCACATCCACTTGATTTGAAAACTTGTTTGTAGTTTCTGATTCATTGAATCCATATAGGTACATAAGATAGAAATCCTTCTTCGGTTCTTTTTGTTTGCTGTCTGTTTTGTACCAACCAAGTAGATTGATGAATCCAGAAGTAATTCCAAAATATACTCCATTTCTTACACAAGATGATCTTATTTCAATTTGATACTTATTTCCGTTGACAGTCAATATCAAATCGATCTGGGTAATTCCTTCTACGCTATCAATAAATTCAGAAGACTCGGTGATGGTCCCAGGCAAGTTTCTCACTTTTAATTCATTTTGAAGAAGATTTTTCGTACATAATTCAGCTAATCTTCCACGCATATTTGCCGCTTCTAATTGGGGCAAGGTCCTTATCTCTTCTTTCGGATTATGAGGATTTACTTTTCTTGCTAACTGTTTACCTTCCAAAATTGCTTGTTGTAATATTGAATCTGATTGGTTGAAAGAGAACGCCAAATAGTGTTTGTAGTTATGTGAATGAGTGCAGGAGATTAGTTTTCTGCTAATAATCATAAATTAGAATAATTATTTAGTTTGTATCCTATATGCTTTACAATAATTATTAACGCATGTAAAGAATCATATCTAATAAATCTGGTTTGCGTAAGATTTGTACATCACTTCTGAAACAGATTTCATGAATCATAATGATGAAATTAGATTGCTTGCATGTTTGAATTATGTACTGAATCTGTTAAGACCAGCCATCATGAAAGTTCAATATCAGACCCATTTTAGCAGTATCGACTTAGCTCACTTAATCTCTTATTTATTTCAAGAATTTTCTCTGTTTCCGGAGTGGTTTGCAAAGCTTTCATCAGATAATTTCTTTCCATTTTATACTCCTTCATTTTCATACATGCGGTTGCCAAATTAATCAGAACGTTTGCACGAGTAGCTTGATCTGTGAGGTTCATGGAATTTTCTTCAGCCTTGGTAAAATATCTCTGTCCAGCTTCTTTGAAACCTAGCATACACTCAGCCTCACCTATGTTTTTTGCAAGGCTGGGATCTTTCTTTGCAAGGGCTACAAAACAGTTTGCAAGAAATCGCGTGTTGTTGCAATCAGACGTTGATATGCCGTTTTCTAGGAAAAGTTCGTGTGGAATTAACTGCAGGAATTTGAAAAGCTGTTTCGGATATTTTCGCTTGTTGTCATTATTTACAAGCGAGTCCAGAAATGATTGGTACGGATCCTCGATTTCTCTGATTTTTTCCAGGCTTAACAAGCATCATCATCGATGATGGTGGGTCTATTTTAAGACCATGATAGGTAGCGGGTCTAGTGGTTCTCGGACTCCCGTAATGAACGAGTCATGCGAAAAAAGAACTCGCACTGACATAGTTAGCGGATCCGGGGGGATGCTCAACAATAGTAAACTTGTTTCAGTTATTTTGTGCGTAGAATTTTTGTTTTGAGTTTTTCGAAAGATGACACAGTGATTTGGATTCCACTGATGCTATCTTAGATAACGGTGATACTCTTTGATATATTTTTTGATGAACCATTGAAGAAAGATTCTTTCTTCTTTTTTGACTTGAGATCTTTCAAGTGCGTTATAGTATCCATTTCTTTCCTCATATTTGATATCAAGCATAGGGTAGTTCTTCTTGTTTAGCACAAAATTCATGATAAGCCTCGATATTCTGCCATTGCCATCTCCAAACGGATGTATTGTTACAAATTTCAGATGTGCCAGGGCGGCAAGCTCTATTGGATGAATACGATTTTTGTTCTTGTTATACCACTGGAAGAACTCTGTCAGCATTGGGAATACTTCGACTGGTGACGGTGGCAAGAATTTACTTGCACCTATTCCAACTTGGTATTTTCTTATCTCGCCCGCAATATCGGCCTTTGTTTGACTAAACAAGTCCCAATGCCAGTCCAAAGTCATTTGTAATGTCAGATCTTTTTTGGAGTTCAAAATTCTATAGAAAAGATCCCTGTGTGCTTCAGCCTCTTTTACATCCCGAATTGGTTTGCTTGTAGGCGTTATTCCCCTTTCAAGCAGATCAGCAGTTTCTCTCCTAGTGAGTGTGGAACCTTCTATCTTCTGAGTGTCATATGTGAATTTGGTGACAAATGACTGTAGTTCTTTTTCTTTGATTGATTTTGGTATTGATTTGTGTTCTTTGATGTAATTTTTTTTAATTATATCTAGATCCGAGTACCATTTTACTTTGTAAATGTCGTCTATGAGTTGTCTTTTGATAGTTTCAATGTTTTTTGGGATTTTGTTTCCAAGATAGAGTTCTTTTTTCAAAACCTTTTTGCCTTTTCGATAACTGTGCTCCAGGTAGTAGTATGTCTGTCCCTTTATCACTTTCTTTCTTACTACCACCATAAAAGTAGTTACCCCTACAGATTTATATAATTTTCATTTTTGTCAAAAATGTAGGGGTAATCAAATACGATTGCGTATGAGTATCAAATTTAGTTCGTGGGGACTCGAACTTACCAAAATCAAGAAGGCGGGACCGGTGCGCTTCGATCGCACGACCTGACGCTCCGCAAGCGTCCGCACTATCCAGACTGTGCAACGGCCCCAGATACCGTCGCAGGCGACCCTTTAATTTCGCTTGCGCATCAGGCCTTTGATCTTTGGCTATGGCAGTATCAATTTCATCCCCACTTGACATTGTGGGGGAAAATGCAGTGTCCGGCCAAAATACGTGATAAAAAAACTCACCAAAATCAGATCCTGGAAACGTACGGGTCCCACATCCGGACCCACCGCGGGTAGCTGGACCTCATGAGCGGCAGGTAGTAGTGCCTCTGCGAGATATTGCCGCGCCTGCCCTGCATGAACTCGGCCAGGAGCGGGTCGATTCGCGTGGCGACCATCGTATAATTTAGCTTGCGGAGGTGCCTTAGCTGGCATCCGAGTATTCTTGAGTGGAGGTGCCTGTGTATGCTGTTGTAGCTTATTTTCATTGAGATCTTTTTGTGCAGTATCGGGTGGCAAAAGACGGCGTTTGCCTTTTTTGTCCTGCGGTCCCAGAACATCTCAATTACCCTGCCGTTGCACAGCTGCAGGTGGTCGTTGAATGCGCGTACTGCCTCCTCGGTGCGCAGGCCAGACACCAGGGCAAAGGTTGCAAACAGAGTATACTTGGGCGGCAGGGCCCGTATGTTTTTTGCAACGCGCGATATTGTGAGCGTCTCTGCAAGGGCATAGTTCTCGTACGGGTCGCGCACCCTCTTCCACTTTACCTCCTTTCTTTTGAGCCACACAAGGAACTGCTCATGAAAATACGTGTCGTGCTTTATGTCAAGAAAGCGGCATATGTTCGATATTGCCTTGAGTATGTCCTCCTTTCTTCTTGTGTGCTCCATTAGGATTAGCTCCGGCGTGAATGCCATCCTGTAGACTTTTTTCCCAAGTAGCCAGAGGTTTCTGCCATAGTGCCTGTGCTTTGTGCTGGTCAGCCACCTCAGGTACTCGTCCCAGTCCATCGAGTCGGCAGCTGATACCAGAGATGACAATGATGGAAAAGGTCTTGCTGTACCTTAAGGGATTTATTCGCTCTCTGCCTTTTTGACAAAGATATAGTACATTATCAGGCCAGCTATGATTCCGCCGATTATCGGGCCTGCCCAGTATATCCAGTGATAGTCCCAGTAGCCTGATGCAATTGCAGGACCGAGCGTCCTTGCAGGGTTCATCGATGCTCCCGTGAACGGAACGCCGACTAGGTGCAGCAGAAATATCATGCCTCCTATTGAGAGACCGTGCAGTCCGGCAGATGCCTTTTTGTGCACTGCAGTCATGAATATTACAACAACAAGGAAGAACGTAAAGACCAGTTCGAGTGCAAAGCCTGACATGGCAGAATTGTTGAGAAGCTCGCTCGGGCCTCCCTGGGTTCCAAAGTTTACCTTGGCTCCAAGCTCTGGCAGTATTGTCTTGAGTGAGAATGCTGCAATGATTGCGCCTATTATCTGGAATATTATGTAGCCTATCCCGTCTACTATTCCTATCTTTCTTGTAATCATCATTGGGATTGTGACTGCTGGGTTGATGTGCGCCCCGGAAACGTGGCCAAACGAGTACACCATCAGGCCTATTGCCGAGCCGTGTGCAAACGATATCAGTAAGATGCCCTCAAGTGTCAGTCCCGGGCCGAATGCTGCTGCGGACACTATAACTGATAGAGGTCCGAAGAACACCAAACAAAATGTCGATAGTGCCTCTGCAAACCATGCCCTGCCGTTAACCATCAAAGAGCAGCCCCGCGGATTTCAATATAAAATATGCGGCCGTCTCACGATCGTGTGCTGAAAAATATAATTGGGCATACACCCAGATCCAATTCGTGATATCAGAAGGAGACAAGGCGCCAGACTTTGAGCTAAGCGATGCTGACGGAAATCTGGTAAGATCATCTGATTACAAGGGCAAAAAATATGTCGTGTACTTTTATCCGCGCGACTTTACTCCCGGCTGCACCATAGAGGCAGACGAGTTCGCTCAGGAATATGCCAAGTTCAAAAAGGCTGGAGTGCAGGTCTTTGGCATCAGTACTGACGATGTGGAATCACACAGAAAGTTTGCAGATAAGATGAAAATACCGTATGTTCTTCTCTCCGACCCGGACGCCAAGGTTGCAAAAAAGTTCGGCGTGTGGGGCAAAAAACAGTTCATGGGAAAAGAGTACATGGGAATACAGAGGAGCACGTTTCTTGTTGACGAGAAAGGCAAGGTCTTCAAGGTATACCCTGCTGTAAAGCCAAAGGGACATGCACAACAAGTTCTCGGTACAATACTTGGAAATTAAAATAAAGGAAAAGATCTTAGGACGGTGTCCAGCCTTTTGGCATAGATCCCCTATTTGGACTTGGTTTTGGTGCAGGCGGCGGTGTCGTCGGCTTGAATCCAGCTGGCAGTGATCCCCTGGTCGGGTTTGTCTGCGGCTGTGGCGGCGGTGTCTTTGCCTGTTGCTGCTGTTGCTGCATTCTCTGCAGATATTGTTTTTCGTATTCCTCAAGCTGCTCCTTGCGCGACTTGCCTGACGAGTTGTTCTCCGGCTGCGGCTGTGGGGGTGCCTGAGTCTG